>DASZXF010000657.1:0-3027 GCA_035546055.1 Ktedonobacteraceae bacterium | reverse complement strand
TACAATCATAAGTAATCAATAAAAATCAGTTTCACTCGCACCTTGCGAAGTGAGAAGCGCCCATACGAGGAAGGACAAACTCATGTCTGTGACCCCCCGGCTGAATCGCCTCTTTGGGGACGATGGCAGGTGCTTTGACGTGGCTATCGATCACGGCTTTTTCAATGAACAAACGTTTCTGGCGGGCATTGAACAGATGGATCAAGTGATTAAAACTATCGTGGACGCCAATCCAGACGCCATCCAGTTAAGCCCCGGCCAGGCTCCTCTTTTGCAGGCGATCCCAGGCAAACAGAAACCGGCCCTGGTGCTGCGCAGCGATATCGCGAACGTGTACCACCGGACCCTCCCGCGTGTGCTGTTCTCGCAGGTCATTGATCAACCGCTTGAGCAGGCTCTGGCCCTGGATGCCGCTTGCGTGGTTGTCAACGTACTGCTGTTGCCCGATCAACCAGAGCTGTATCATCAATGCGTGCGCAATGTCTGCCAGTTGAAGCCGCAGTGCGAACGCTATGGGATGCCCTTGATGGTTGAGCCTCTGGTGATGCAGCCCAATGAGCGCCAGGGAGGCTATATGGTCGATGGCGATCTTGAGAAGATTCTTCCCCTGGTACGCCAGGCGGTGGAACTGGGAGCGGATATTATCAAAGCTGACCCGTGCGATAGGCTGGAGGATTACCATCTGATTGTGCAGACTGCTTCCGGGAAGCCAGTCCTACCCCGTGGTGGCGGGCGCACGAGCGACCAGGATATTCTGACGCGTACTGCCGCCTTGATGCAGCAGGGCGCCTCCGGGATTGTCTATGGACGCAACATTATTCAGCATCCTCATCCAGAGCGGATGACCAGGGCGCTGATGGCGATTGTGCATCATAACGCGACGGCGGCGGAGGCGCTGGCAGGTATGCAGGAAGCGCAGAGAGGGACACCTGTATGAAAAGCACAGAGATCCGCTTCGGGGTGATCGGCTGTGGCTTGATGGGACGCGAATTTGCCAGTGTGACGGCCCGCTGGTGCCATCTGCTGGACCTGGATGTAAAGCCGCGCATTGTCGCGGTGTGCGATACCCGGCGCGAGGCCATGACCTGGTTTGAGCACGCTCTGCCTGATCTCCACTTACTCACCAGTGACTATCATGAACTGCTGGCTGATCCCGAAGTCGACGCGGTATACTGTGCGTTGCCCCATGACATGCATGCCCTGGTCTATCGTGATATCATTCTGGCGGGCAAACATCTGCTGGGTGAGAAGCCGTTCGGCCTTGATCAGACGGCCAATGCCGCTATTCTCGCTGCTATCGAACAACGGCCTGATGTTCTGGTACGCTGCTCATCCGAATTCCCGTTCTTCCCGGGTGCCTATCGACTGGCCCAATGGGTGCGGGAAAAACGCTTCGGCCAGATCATCGAGGTAGAGGCTGGTTTCTGGCATAGCAGCGACTTAAATCCCTTGAAACCCATCAACTGGAAACGACGCAGCGCCACCAACGGGGCATACGGCTGTATGGGAGATCTCGGCATGCATGTGCTGCATTTACCGCTGCGCTTTGGCTGGAAGCCGCGCAGTGTGCGGGCCTTGCTCAGCAATATTATCCAGGTACGGCCCGATCAAACGGGGCAAATGGTCCCCTGCGACACCTGGGATAACGCGATCCTGGCCTGTGATGTGGTAACCCCTGAACAGGCGTTTCCCCTGCTGCTTTCGATGAAACGCATTGCCCCCGGTCACAACGATACATGGTTCTTACGCATTCAGGGAACTGCGCTCTCCGCCGAATTTACGACGAAAAATCCCAAGCAACTCTCGTTCCTTCCATACACACCGGGCGGCGAGCAGGAGTGGCACGTCCTGGACATGCCGTATCAATCGGCGTATCCTACCATTACCGGCTCGATTTTTGAGTTTGGCTTCTCGGATTCGTTGCTGCAAATGTGGGCGGCGTTCTGTGATGAGCTGGTTCATGGTGCGGCAATGCGCCAGGCGTTGTTCTGTGTCACGCCAGAGGAGACGCAGGACAGCCACGCGCTTTTTACCGCCGCGCTGGCTTCGCATGAACTGGGCCAGACCATAATGCTGCACTAAACAAGGGAGGACAACGATGTCTGGAGGAACAGCAGAAGTGGCCGTCGCTGGTCATATCTGTCTGGATATTTTCCCTACCTTCGTGGATGAAAGAACGCGAGCAAACGTTTTAACGCCAGGAACGCTGGTGCATGTTGGCCCGGCTTCCTTTGCCCCGGGCGGCGCGGTCGCCAATACGGGCTTCGCGCTGCATCGCCTCGGCATTCCTACACGCTTGCTGGGCAAAGTCGGCGATGACCTGTTCGGGCGAGCCCTCCTGGACCTGGTACGTGCCTCAGATGAGTCACTCACCCGGGGCATGCTGGTAGCTCCAGGAGAAACCAGTTCGTATTCTGTGGTGATCAGTCCGCCGGGCGTGGATCGCATTTTTCTCCATCACCCTGGCGCCAATGATACCTTTGGCGCCGAAGATATCGGCCTGGAACAGGTGGGTCACGCGCGGCTGTTTCACTTCGGGTATCCTCCGCTGATGCGCCGGATCTACCAGGATGGAGGGGTGTCCTTCGCGACACTCTTGCGCGACCTCAAGGCCCACGGCGTGATTACCTCACTCGATATGGCATTACCAGATCCCGCTTCGGAGGCCGGAGGCGTTGATTGGGAAAGCTGGCTCGCGACCGTTTTGCCTTTTGTGGATCTTTTTGTTCCCAGCGTCGATGAAATTGCCTTTATGCTTGGCCGCAGACTTCCCCACAACGGTAAGCAGATAGATGGGCCACGCTTATCCGAACTGGCCGCGCTCCTCCTGCAGTTTGGGACGCCCATTGTGGTTCTCAAGCTGGGAGATGCTGGTCTTTATATGCGCACTACCTGCGATGAGCAACGCTTGAGAGAAATAGGCGCTGGTCTCCCGAGAAACATGCACGCGTGGCATCATCGCGAACTTCTCACGCCCTGTTTCCAGGTTCAGCCAGTTGGAACCACCGGCGCGGGCGATTGTACAAT
>DASZXF010000656.1:0-1743 GCA_035546055.1 Ktedonobacteraceae bacterium | reverse complement strand
AATCAGGTCGGGAACAGCCCAGAGAGCTGCTGTCTGACCGAGCGTATGGGCGAGACAGCCGCGCACACTGCTGTCGAGGTCGTGATGCAATATTTCTACTAACGTTGTCCGCTGGGCAGTCAACTGCGGATCAAGCAGAGCGAGCAACTCGACAATGCGCCGGCGTACTCCTGCGTTTGCGCTGGCCAGCAGTTGAAAGAGGCAGCCGCCCTGCTGGAGTTCCTGGAAAATAAGCTTCAGCTGGGCGTGCTGATGGCGAGCGTGAGCCTGCCAGATGAGAGAACTGAGCGAATCGAGCGCGCGCACCTGAATCTGGTCAATGGGTTGTGTGAGAGCGTGTTGCAGCCAGCGCATCACCCTGGTCAGGATGGGCGGACGCTGAATGTCAGGCAGGAGCCGCAAGGCCTCTATGGCCTCCAGGTGAGCAGGATGAAGATTGTTCATGATGCTCAAGCCCAGCATAGCAGCCGCGTATTCTCCGCCTATCGTCGCCAGGGTGTAACTGGCCTGGCGACGAATCTCGGCTTCTGGCGCGGAGAGCAGGGGCGCGATGCGTTTCGGAAATTGCTGTTGCTGGAGAGCGTAGCGCAGCGTTTTGCGGCTGGCCATTTCTTCCAGGGCCAGCAGCGCCGCCAGGCGGGTGTGAGTGCGTTCAGCTCCGAGCAGACGCGCAAGTTCTGGTAGGGTGTGGCGGCTGGACGTATGGCGCAGGGCACGAGCCGCGTAGAGAGCAATTTGCTGATCTTCATCCTCTAAACAGTGCAGTAGCAGCTCGGCCAGGTGGTTCTTGCGCGCGGGTTCCATGGGTACAGGCAATTCGGTGGCCAGAATAAAGAGCGCGGCCCGGCGAACGGTGGCGGTAGCAGGAGTCTCCAGCGTGGCGCTCAGGACTTCCAGGCCGCTGCTGTCCGCGCAGCGCAGGAGCGCGCAGGCGGCGACCAGGCGCACATAGATGGCGGGATCGTTGTGCTGACAGTGGTAAAGCGCCTCGCGGGTCGCAGGATGGAGCGAAATATACACCGCGCGGTTGGCAATCGCCATCGCCGCCGCGTAGCGCACGGTCCACCAGGGCGCTTCCAGACTCTCGCGCAGTTGTGGCTCATATTCAGCGTGCGGCAGTTGTCCCATAGCCTCAATAACGCTCGTCCAGAGCACCGGACCGGGCGGCTGAGGCAGATAAGGAGCGTGCAGGAGATCCGCGAGCGAAAGCCGCGCGCTCTGGCTCAACTGGATCAGCAAGCGTCCAATCTGCTCGTACTGAGGCGGCCACCAGGGCCAGAGCGGCGTAACGATTTCAGGGTGAGTGTGTAAAGCCTGGAGCAGCAGCGGCAAAACGCCAGCACCGGCTCTGGCCAGGCGTTGAGCCGCGCGCAGGCGTTTCGCGTAATCGGTGTCCGGTCCGAGCAGGAGGACAATCGCCGCCAGAATGTGTTCTCGCTGCGCCTGTTGCAGGGAAAATGCCCCTCCCGGTTCTCTGTTACTACTCTCACCCGACATAAGCTCTGCTTTCTCCTCAAAGGCCTGCCTCTTCTCTTTTTAGTTATAAGCATATGTCAAAACTTAGCCAGAGCAACCGGGAGTTGCAAAGAGCGCCCGCCCGGCTATTGCTCGCGCCTGCGGCGCTCGCCCGTTTTAGCCAGGACAACCGGGAGTTGCAAAGAGCGCCCGCCCGGCTACTGCTCGCGCCTGCGGCGCTCGCCCGTTTTAGCCAGAGCAACCGAGAGTTGCAAATAGCGCCTGCCC
>DASZXF010000655.1:0-2707 GCA_035546055.1 Ktedonobacteraceae bacterium | reverse complement strand
GGTGTTTCGCCATGAGCCCGGTTTTTCTGGGTTTGTCTCTCCTGCTGCTGGCAGGGGCCATGAACGGCAGCTTTACGCTGCCCATGAAATTCATGCGCGGCTGGGCGTGGGAAAATACCTGGCTGGCTTGGACTCTGTTTGCGCTGGTGGCCTATCCTGGGCTGCTTACCCTCCTGACCGTTCCTCATCTCGGGCAAGTTTATAGCGGCAACCTGCGTGCCCTGGTATTTGTGGCCGTCTGCGGGGCCTGCTGGGGGGCCTCGCAGGTATTTCTCGGCCTGGCGGTCGAAGCCATTGGCATGGCCTTATCGTTGTCGGTGATCTTGGGGCTTTCCGCCGCGGTGGGGAGTCTGGTGCCATTGCTCACTCTTCACGCGGAGAAGATATTTACGCTGGGCGGCGGGATTTTCCTGCTGGGAATTCTCCTCGTGCTGGCGGGGGTCGGGCTGGGCGCGCTGGCCGGCCGAAGCCGGGAAGCGGCCAGCCAGGAAAGGCCGGCTGGCGGGAGAAAGAAGGCCTCGCTCCTCAGAGGTCTGGGATATTGCCTGATCAGCGGTATCGGTTCCGCCCTGGTCAATTTTGGATTGGCTTTTGGCGGGCCTCTGATTGCTGCGGCGAAAGCCGCGGGCGCTACCGCCACGGCGGCCCCCAATGGGGTTTGGCTGCCCTTGATGTTGGCTGGCGCCGTGCCGAATTCTCTCTACTCCCTCGTCCTCATGCGACGCCATCGAACCGCCTTTCGCTTCCGCGAGCCGGGCACCGGGCACTATTGGGGTCTGGCTGCCATCATGGCGGTGTGCTGGTTTGGCAGCACCGTACTCTATGGAGTAGCGGCCGTGCACTTGGGCGACCTGGGCCCGGTTCTGGGTTGGCCGCTTTATATGTCGTTGATCGTGATGACGGCCACGCTTCTGGGGGTGGCGACCGGCGAATGGAAGCATGCCGGGCGGCGGCCGCTTCACCTGATGTTTGCCAGCGTAGGGGTGTTGGTGGCGGCGATTTTTGTGCTCTCGCTGGCCAGTCGCTGGACGTAACCCTCAAGCAGGAACGGGCCCCTTCAAATCATTTTGTCGGCAGGTACTGGTGAATACTTCCGAATTTGTGACAGCCCCCCATCCCGTGCCCCAGAAGACTTCTCCCGGATATTACGTCTTGCTGGGCCTCGTGACGTTATTTCTCCTCTTGCCCGTGCTCTCCGTGCACTATGTGCCGCTGGTGGACTATCCCAACCACGTAGCGCGGATCTACATCCTCCACGGCTACGATACGGTCCCCGCCTACCAGCAGGACTACCGCGTCCATTTCCTGCCCGTGCCGAACCTGGCCATGGACCTGGTTTTGCCTCCCTTCACCAAATACTTTTCTCCGCCGGCCTCTGCCAAATTGTTCCTGGCCATGATCATCCTGCTTTTTGTTTGGGGAGCGCATGCGCTGGGCGAGGCGGTACACGGACGTCCCAGCTGGATCGCTATTCTGTGTGCCTTCTTCGTCTACAACTCCCAATTCCTTTACGGATACGTAAATTATGTGTTTGGTTTGGGAGTATTTTGTCTGGCGTTCGCCTGCTGGCTCCGCTGGCGCGCTTCCTGGACTCCACTCCGGCTGCTGGTCCTGACGCTTCTATCGCTGGCCTCTTATATTTCCCATCTGACCTCGTTCGGCTTCATCGGCGTCTGCCTGGTGGTGACCACCGCCTACGATTTCATTCAGGAAGGGAAGAGCTCCCGGAATGTCGCGCTATCGCTGCTGCCCCTCGCACCTTCCGTGCTGGTCGCTCTTTTCTACGGCCGGGCCAGCCAGGGCGTAGGCCCGACTGAATGGCTGCTGAGTCCCAAACTCATGGGATGGGCCGCGCTTTTGGCCAGTTATGATCACCTGCTGGACTGGATCTTGGCGGCGATGGTTGTCGTTCTCTTGCTGACCTTAGGACTACGCACCCGCTGGAAACTCCATCGTCCCATCTTTGCCTCCGGCGTGGTCTTGTTTCTCCTGTTTCTGGTCTTGCCCGCGAATTATGCCGGGACAGCGTACGTGGATATGCGCATGATTCCCAGTGCGTTCCTGCTGTGTGTGATTTCCCTGCAGGTGGAAGCGCAGCAGCGTCTGGCCCAGTTGGTCTTTGTGGCAATGCTCGCCATCTTTGTCGTCCGCATGGCCGACATTTGGATTGCCTGGAAAAAAATCGATCCGGAAATTGACAAACAAATCGCCGCATTTCGTATGTTTCCCGAAAGCGCCCGGGTGTTGCCGGTCTTTCCCACCGCCGCCATGAAAATCAGCAAAGAAGAGCGCGCCCTGGAGCACGTGATTCTGTATTCCACGGTTTACGAACATACCTATGTGCCGACCCTGTTCGCCTTCTGGCAGCAGCCGGTGGCTTTCCGGACTCCCCCGGTAAAAGTTCTCAATAAGAATGCTCTGAGCCGCTATGATTTTGTGTGGTCCTACAAACCGCCGCAAGCGGCGCTGGCCCTGCTTCAATCGTCCTGCCGTCCTCTGTGGATGAATGATGGCTTCGTCATCTGGCAGGTGCAGCATCCCGCGGCGAATTCTGGAGAATGAATCGGGGACCATGCCCTCCCGGGTGGCTGGGAGGCGTGTGGTCCCCGGTTAATTTGAGGGGAGATCCGCAGAACGATGGTTCGATATCTCGGGGCGTTTGGGCTCTGCTTATTTTATTGCGCCACCCTTTTGGCCGACCAGGTCA
>DASZXF010000654.1:0-5072 GCA_035546055.1 Ktedonobacteraceae bacterium | reverse complement strand
CCAGAGCGGCGCGGAAGGTTTGCGCAGGAAAAGCGCCCGAATGCTGTGGTACAGGCAGAAGCTGCCGCCCACGATACCCGCCAGGGCGAAGGCTAAGAACAGGATAATACCGGCGAAGTATGTCCCATCGGATAGGGTGGCGCTGAGCGATTGCGCGAGGTCCACCAGTCCAACCATCAGCAGACTCACCAGCCCGCCAAGAATAATCAAGATCGAGCAGATAAAGGCCACGATACTCACGACCAGTTGATAGGTATCGCGCTTCGGCTTTTCAGGCACCAGCATCCAGCCATAGCCATACATGGGACCGCCCGGCTGGCCATATGGATAGTAATAGCCAGGATAATACGGCGCCTGTCCCTGAACTGGCTGATAAGCCCCCTGGAAAGGATAGCCAGGCTGATTCACTGGCCCGCCTGGAGTCTGCCCATAGTAAGCCGCGTATGGACCAGAAACCAGCATACCACTATGAGGCGGAGGAGGCGTGCCAGGAGCGCCAGGGGCACCCTGAGCACCAGTCTGGCCGGGATAGGCCGCGTATGAACCGGGAACCGGCATACCATTATGAGGCGGAGGAGGCGTGCCGGCGGCCCCCGGTAGCCCTGACGCCCCCGGTGCTCCTGGCGTCCCTGGCGTCTGTCCGGGATAGCCCGGTTGATAAAAAACCGGCGGAGCATACGCGGGCGGCCCGGAGGGGAGTCCCTGGGCTGGCGTCGTATATTCACGAAATGGTTGTTGTGGATCTATGGATAAACGCGGGCCAGCAATTGTCTGCTCCCCATTAGCCGGGCTCGCCGCCGTTTCCTGCTCCTGGGGAGCGCCGGGATCGGGAGCCGAATTGGAATGGTTTGTGCTCACGTTATTCGCCTTCTCTCAGGTATTTGCTTCGTTTCCTACCTCATTGTACGCGATTCAAGGCCAGAAATCTACCTGCACATATCGGTCATCCGGCATGTTTCCAATGTGGCAAGGGAGCCACAAGCGATCTGGATCGCGGCCCAAACATGCCATACCGTTGGGAAAGCCCTGGTGGTCAGTTCCGATTCTGCGAGGACTCGCTCAAGCGGTTCACGTTCGGGCGTCCGGTCTTTGCCTCTTCCGGTGACGTTCTCAACGGGATCAAACATCAAGGATGACTGATTGTGCAGGTACGATATTTTTCCCTGCTGCGCTGCGTTGCTTTTCATATTCATACGAACCAGACCCCTGACTCGTTCCAGTAACAGGGGCGCGAAGCGGCTGCGCAGAGAGTGGCGGCGCCGGTTAGCGCTCAACCATGGCTATTTTGATTTCACCCATGTTTTTGAGAATACTCGTCAACTGGGCCTTGACCTCCGGCGTGTAGCTCATGGTGTTATTGCTGGGCGTCAGATGAGCTTTCCATTCGCCATTTTCGACCAGCAGGTAATAATGATCGCGGCCCGGCGTGCTGCGTACACAGTTATAAATGCTCTGTACAAGCATTTTGTCGTTGGAGACGGACAGTTCGTCGTTGCCGCTCAGTTTTAGCGTAACCCATACATCATACTGTTTGCGGTTCATCTCTTCGTCCAGTCCCTCGAACGGCTCGGCTCTGTCGCAGAGAATGGTAGGCTCGTCGTTACGGATCTGCACTTCGCCTGTCACGATCAGGACGGCCTTTTCCTGCCAGAGATCGGGCTTCTGCTCATAAGCGCGCGGGAAAACAGTCACGCCGATGGAACCGCTCACGTCCTCCATACGCGCCACGCACATCGTATCCCCCTTTTTGGTGGTGATGCGCCGTACTTCGGTGATCATGCCGCCCAGCGTGACCTTCTGTTTGGCCAGTTCTTCGCCAATCTGCGCGATGTTGTATTTCACCCGATCCTTGAGGGCTTCAACCAGGTAGGACAGCGGGTGCTTGGAGATGTAGAGGCCCAGCAGTTCTTTCTCATAGTTGAGCAGTTCGTTGCGCGGAATCTCTTTGGCCGAAGTGGCGAGCTGGAACTCGATGGCGTTGCTGACCTCCTCGATGTCGCCGAAGAGGCTTATCAGGCCAGTCTCTTTGGCGGTGCGCTCGCTTTTGCCAAACTTCATGGCGCTTTCTACCGAGGCGATCAGGATATGACGTTTGGCGCTGGTGCCATCGCCCAGACTATCCATCGCTCCCGCCTTGATCAGGGTTTCAATCGCGCCTTTGCCCACGGCGCGCGGGTCCACGCGGGTGCAGAAATCACCCAGCGACTTGAAGGGGCCGCCCTCTTCGCGGGCGCGCAGAATTTCCTGGATGGGACCTTCGCCGATGCCCTTGATGGCCAGCAGACCAAAGCGGATACCGCCTTTCTCCACGGTAAAGCCCTGCTGCGAGGCGCTGACATCGGGACCGTAGACCTCCACGTTCATGCGTTTGCACTCGGCGACGGCGTTGGCGATTTTCTTGGCGTCCGCCGCTTCGGTGGTCATGGTAGCGGCCATAAATTCGGCGGTGTAATTGGCCTTGAGGTACGCGGTGTAGAAGGCGACCACGGCGTAACTGGCCGCGTGAGCCTTGTTGAAGCCATAGCCACCGAAGGGCAGCACCAGGGTAAAAAGCTGTTCCGCGTCTGACTCTTTCATGCCACTTTTGACACAGCCTTTGATGAAGTCGATACGATAGCCTTCAACTTCGTGCATGATCTTTTTTGAGAGCGCTTTACGGAACTTGTTGACCTTGCCCCAATCGAAACCCGCCAGGTTATAGGCGATCTGCAAGACCTGGTCTTGATAGACGATGACGCCATAGGACTCGTCCAGCCACTCCGCGAGGCGCGGATCGAGGTAGGTGATTTTCTTTTTGCCGTGTTTACACGCGATAAAGTCCGGGATACTATCCATCGGTCCCGGACGGTAAAGCGCGACCATGGCCATGACATCTTCGACGCAGGTAGGCTGGAGTTGCTTGATATATTCGCGCATCTTCGCGCCTTCCAACTGGAAGATGCCCGTGGTTTCGCCATCGGAGAGCAACTGGAAAGCTTTTCTGCGCTTCTCATTCTGCTCCTGCGCGCCCGGTACGTCCGCTGGCACTTCGTCAAGCGGCAGCTTTTCCAGGTCGATTATCTCACCGCGCGTAGCCTGGATGAATTTGATGGCGTTATCCAGGATGGTCAGGTTGGAAAGGCCCAGGAAGTCAAATTTAATCAGGCCCAACTCTTCCAGGTACTTCTGCTCGTACTGCGTTTCACGTCCGGCGGCGGGATCTTTATAGTCCTTTGAGCGCAGCGGGACGAAGTTTTCCAGCGCTTCGTTGCCGATGACCACGCCGGCGGCGTGCGTGCCCGTTGAGCGCACACTGCCCTCCAGTTGCAAAGCCTGGTCAATAATCTCGCGCGCGGCGTAATCCTGCTCGTAGAGCGCGGCCAGTTCGCGTTCACTCTCCAGCGATCCCTTGAGGGTGACCTTGGGACCGGTGGGAATCAGGCGCGTGATACGGTCGCCCAATGGCTGCTGGCTCATCACGCGGGCCACATCCTTGACGGAGTTTTTCGCGGCCATGGTGTTGAACGTCACCATCTGAGCCACGCACTCAGGCCCGTACTTCTGCGCCACGTAGTTGATGACTTCCTCACGCCGGTCGTCCGGGAAGTCCATGTCAATATCAGGCATATCTGAACGACCGGGATTGAAGAAGCGCTCGAACAGCAGTTGGTAGCGCAGCGGATCGACGTTGGTGATGCCCAGCGTATAGGCCAGCAGACTACCCGCCGCCGAACCCCTGGCCAGGCAGCGAATGCCGTGTGAACGCGCGTAGTTCACAAAGTCCCATTCAATCAGGAAGTAAGCGGCAAAGCCTTTGTCGCAGATCATCTGCCACTCGTACTTCAACTGGTTTTCGATGCGCTCGGTCATCTGTCCGAAACGTTCGTGAACTCCCTGGACGCAGAGAGCGTACAGATAATCGGCCTGCGAGGCATACTGCGAGGGCACTGGAAAATTGGGCAGAGTGGCTTTGTAGGCCAGGGGATTGACCTGACACATCTCGCCGATACGCACGCTATTGGTCAGCGCTTCGGGCACATCGGGAAAGAGGCGCGCCATCTGTTCGGGGCTACGCAGGAAAAATTCGGGACTTTCAAACTTGAAGCGCTTGGGATTATCCATGGTCGAGGCGGTCTGCACGCAGAGCAGGACTTCGTGTGAATGGGCGTCGTGTTCGCTGACATAGTGCAGATCGTTGGTCGCCAGCAGCGGAATGCCCAGGTCACGATGCATCTCGTAAAGCGCCTGATTGACCGGCTCCTGCTCTGGATAGCCGTCATGGCTCTGAATTTCCAGGTAAAAGTTTTCTGGTCCCAGCAAGCCCCTGAACCATTTAGCTCGCTCACGCGCCTCAGCCAGTTGCTCCTTCATCAACAACTGGGGAATCTCGCCGCCCAGGCACGAAGAGGTCATAATCAGCCCCTCGCTGTACTGCTCCAGCAGCTTGCGGTCAATGCGCGGCTTGTTCGCGTGGACGCCTTCGGTGTTGGCGATGGTGGTCAGCTTCATCAGGTTGCGGTAGCCCGTGTTATTCTGGGCCAGAATCAGCAGATGGGTATAATCATCTTTAAAGCGTTTGCTCTTATCGCTGATATCGTCGGTTAAATACGCCTCCACGCCAATGATCGGATTAATGCCCTGCGCCTTGCATTCCTTATAAAATTCGAGCGCGCCATACATCGCCCCGTGATCGGTAATCGCCAGATGTTGCATTCCCAGCGTCTTCGCCTCGCTCACCAGCTTCTTAATGCGGCTAAAACCGTCCAGCAGCGAATATTCCGTATGGACATGCAAGTGAGCAAAATCCGTGCTCATGAACGTTCCCTCCATCTGAAAAATAAGTGATACATCTCTATAATAATGAACAAACTTTCGTATTACAAGAGGCAAGCGGTGTTATTCGAGTCTCTTCCCATTATGGCCTGAAAGCAGGGGCGGAGGAAATGCGTGTAGTACCATCGGCGTCCCCATCTTCCAGCCACCTTCTTTCCTCCCCCGTTCATGCCGCCCCCGACCAGGTGGAGCGTTCCATAAGTCATGAGTCATCCCTGATGTGATCCCGTTGGGAACGTTGTGGTGGACTCCTCGTCGCT
>DASZXF010000653.1:0-2190 GCA_035546055.1 Ktedonobacteraceae bacterium | reverse complement strand
CCTCCCGCGCGACCGCCCATACCTCCTATACCGCCTATACCGCCTGTCCCCATACCTCCTCCAAAGAAGGTCTCGAAAAAGTCGGAAAAAGGCGAGGCGCCGCCGAAAAGATCGTTCAGATCCTCCTCTGTCATCGTGCGGTACCGCGTGTGGCCCGCGCCACCCGGCGCCCTGCCGGCGCCCGCTGTCCCTGGCCAGTGTCCATATTGCTGATAATAGCTGCTCAGTTCGTCGTACTGCTTGCGTTTCTCAGGATCAGACAGAACTTCGTTGGCTTCATTTATCTCTTTAAATTTTTCCTCGGCGGAGGCATCACCCGGATTGACATCCGGGTGGTACTTGCGCGCCAGCTTGCGGAAGGCTTTCTGAATATCCTTCTGGCTGGCGTTTTTCTCTACGCCGAGGACTTTGTAGTAGTCCTTATAGTCAACGGCCATGGTTTTTCACTCTCCCTGAAACTACACTTCGCGGTATTCGCCCTCGATGGTTTCAGAGCCTTCACCGCCGCCGGTGCCGGCGCTGGAACTGGCAGTTCCCGTGGCTTTCTGTTCAGGTTGAGCGTAGATCTCCTGGCCAATGCGCTGCGTGGTACGCGCCAGTTCCTCAGCCGTGGTACGCACGCGTGCGATGTCGCTGCCGTTCAAGGCCTCGCGCACGGCCTTGATGCGCTCCTCAATCTCCGAGCGCAGACTGGCCGAGACTTTATCGCCCAGATCTTGCAGGGTGTGCTCGGCCTGGTAGGCCAGACTGTCGGCCCGGTTGCGCTCCTCAATCTCTTCGCGGCGCTGGCGATCTTCCTGCGCGTGCTGCTCGGCCTCGCGCACCATCTTATCGACTTCATCTTTGGAAAGACCACTGGAAGCCGTGATAGTGACTTTCTGCTCGCGGCCCGTGGCTTTGTCGCGCGCGGTGACATGGAGAATACCGTTGGCGTCGATATCAAAGGTCACTTCGATCTGCGGGACACCACGCGGCGCCGGCGCGATCCCCTCCAGGCGGAAGCGCCCCAGGCTCTTGTTGTCCCGCGCCATCTCGCGCTCGCCCTGCAAAACGTGAACCTCGACGGCTGGCTGATTATCCTCAGCCGTGCTGAACAGTTCGCTTTTGCGCGTCGGTACGGTGGTATTGCGTTCGATCAGCCTGGTCATCACACCGCCCAGGGTCTCCAGGCCCAGCGAAAGCGGAGTTACGTCAAGTAGCAGGACATTCTTGACCTCGCCCTGCAGCACACCGGCCTGGATAGCCGCGCCGATAGCCACCACTTCATCGGGATTGACGCCCTTGTGCGGCTCTTTGCCGAAGATCTTGCGCACCAGGTCCACCACGGCGGGCATACGCGTCTGGCCGCCAACCAGGATGACCTCGTTGACATCGCCGGCCTTAACGCCGGCATCTTCCAGCGCCTTCATGACGGGTCCGCGCGTGCGCTCGATCAAATCGCCGACCAGTTTTTCCAGGGTTGCCCGCGTCAGGGTCATGACAAGGTGTCTGGGTCCATTGGCATCGGCGCTGATGAACGGCAAATTAATCTCGGTCTGCGTGGTCGAGGAAAGCTCGATTTTGGCCTTCTCGGCGGCTTCCTTCAGACGTTGCAGGGCCATGCGGTCATTACGCAGATCAATGCCCTGCTCCTTGCGGAACTCATCGGCCATCCAGTCGATAACGCGCTGGTCGAAATCATCGCCGCCCAGGTGGGTATCGCCATTGGTGGCTTTGACCTCAAAGACATCTTCGCCAAGTTGCAAGATGGAGATATCGAAAGTACCACCGCCCAGATCGTAGACCGCTATCGTCTGATCGTGCTGCTTGTCCAGGCCATACGCCAGCGAGGCCGCCGTTGGCTCGTTGATGATGCGCAGCACATCCAGACCGGCAATCGTGCCCGCGTCTTTCGTGGCCTGGCGCTGCGAGTCGTTGAAGTAAGCCGGCACAGTGATTACGGCCTGCGTGACCTTCTCACCCAGCCTGTTCTCGGCGTCAACTTTCAATTTCTGCAAAATCATGGCCGAGATTTCTTGCGGACTGTATTCGCGGCCCGCCAGTTCTACACGCGCATCTCCATTCGCGGCGCGGGTAATTTTATAGGGAACCAGCTTCATGGTGCGCTGGACTTCGGGATCATCGAATTTACGTCCCATGAGACGCTTGATCGAAAAGACAGTATTCTCAGGATTCGTGACAGCCTGGCGC
>DASZXF010000652.1:0-8358 GCA_035546055.1 Ktedonobacteraceae bacterium | reverse complement strand
GAGTGCCGCAAGCCGCGTCCGGGTCTGCTTCTGCGCGCGGCCAGGGAATTGCATATCGATCTGGCCACTTCCTGGTTTGTCGGCGATATTCTGGACGACGTGGAGGCGGGCAATGTGGCGGGCTGTCGCACGATTCTGGTGGACCTGGGGTCAGAGGCCGAGCCGGAGCAGGTGGAACGTCAACCGGCCTTTGTCGCGCGCACCACCCTGCACGCGTTGCACATCATCAGCGCGGTTGAGCAGATTCGCTCGTCGGTGGATCTGTACGCCAGTTCCGCTGGCATGGAGCATTTCCCGGTTGAGCTTTTCTATCGGCCACCTGCCTGGCAGGGGCACATGGTTCTGGTGGAGCGCAAACCCGGAGGGAGGACGTTATGAATGAGACATCTCTGCTTCTCCAGCGTTTCACAGGTGTGCGCGCCCTGGTCATCGGGGATGCGATGCTGGACAGCTATCTGGATGGAGAGGCCGAGCGCCTGTGTCGCGAGGGACCGGTGCCGGTGGTGCGCAAGCAGTCCGAGCAGCATTTTCCCGGCGGCGCGGCCAATACAGCGGCCAATCTGCGCGCTTTGGGCGCCGAGGTGACTTTTCTGAGCCTGGTTGGTCAGGATAATCCCGGTGAACGCCTGCGCGCTGAATTGCGCCAGCGCGGTATTCACGCCGAGGCGGTGATTGCCAGTCCGGCGGTTTCCACCCTGCACAAGCAGCGCATTCTCGCCAACGGGCAGTACGTGGTGCGGGTGGATGAGGGCGAGTTGCTGAAAGCGGGCGAGGAGATCGCGCCGGATCTGCAAAAGCGTCTGCTGGCTGAACTGGAGCGCTGTTATCCGGCCTGTGATCTGCTGGTTGTCTCGGACTACAGCTATGGTGTGCTCTGTCCCGCGCTGATCGCGCGTCTGTGCGAACTGCAACGCGAGCAACCTCGCATCATCCTGGTTGACTCCAAACACCTGGAAAATCTGCGCGACCTGCGCGCCACCGTAGTCACACCTAACTATGGCGAGGCCCGGCAACTGGTCGGCCTGGGCAAGCCGCCCGACGAGGACGACGGTCGGCAAACTGCGCCGGCTGAGGTCGAAATGCTGGGCCGGCGTCTGCTCTCCTGCATGGCAACCGAGCACGTGGCTATCACCCTGGGCGCGCAGGGCGTCCTGCTCATGGACCGCCAGTTTCGCGCGCATCTGTTGCCGGCGTACCCCGTGACTCATGCCAATGATGTGGGCGCGGGTGACTCGTTCGCCAGCGCGATGGCCCTGGCTCTGGCGGCTGGCGCCGCGCCGGAGGACGCGGCCCGCGTGGGCATTGAAGCCGCCTGTGTGGCCGTGGCCAGGCCGCGCACCGCCCTGGTCTACGCTGAGGAATTGCAGCAGCGCTTTGAGCAGCGCGCGGAAGTGCTGGCGGCCTCCAGGTCGCGTAAACGCAAGTCGCTGGCCGATCTGGAGGGGGTACTGGCGCGGGCGCGTCAGAATGGCCAGACCATTGTCTTTACCAATGGCGTCTTCGATCTGCTGCATTTCGGGCATGTCAGACTGCTCTCCCAGGCCAAAAAACTGGGCGATA
This sequence comes from Ktedonobacteraceae bacterium, assembly GCA_035546055.1. Lineage (GTDB taxonomy): Bacteria > Chloroflexota > Ktedonobacteria > Ktedonobacterales > Ktedonobacteraceae > Paraktedonobacter. The sequence goes on along the minus strand of DASZXF010000652.1, from coordinate 6,798 downwards.
TTCTCGTCGTCGGTCTGAACAGCGACGAGTCGGCGCGGCGTTTGAAGGGCCAGGGCCGGCCCATTACCGGCCAGTACGAACGTCTGGCCCTGGTCGAAGCGCTGGACACGGTGGATTACGCCCTGCTGTTCGACGAAGACACGCCTGAGCAGATTATTCGCCGGCTGCGGCCTCATTTCCATGTCAAAGGCGGGGAGTATGTGGACCGGCCTTTACCGGAGGCGCGGGCTGTGCGCGAGTGCGGCGGACGCGTGGTGATTATTCCGCGCGAAGGCGACAAAAGCACCAGCCAGACCATCGCGCGCATTAGCGCCGTCTCTCGCTCACCGGCCAGTCCACCCGGCGGGAGCGGACCAGATCATCGCTCGGAGGTCGCGCATGATTGATCCGCGCTGGAAAAATGCTCACAAGCTGCTGCTGGTGCGCCTGGACAATCTGGGCGACGTTTTGTTGATGACGCCGGCCTTGCGCGCGCTCAAGCGAGCGCTGCCGCAGACTGATCTGACCTTGCTGTGCAGTCCGGTGGGCGCGCAGGTGGGTCGGCTCAACCCCGATCTCGCTCAGGTGATCGTCTACGAGGCGCCCTGGATCGATCCCTGGCAGAAGTTGCCCAGGGACAGCCAGCGTGAGCAGGAGATGATCGCGCGTCTGAAAGCCGGGCAGTTTGACGGGGCGATTATCTTTACCTCGTTTCGCCAGAGTTCCCTGCCCGCCGCGTATCTCTGCTACCTGGCCGATATCCCGCTGCGCCTGGCGGCTTCGCTGGATGGTCCCGGTTCGCTGCTGACGATCCGTCATCGCCATCCTGAGCGCATGATGCACGAGGTTGAGCGCGCCCTGGATCTGGTCAGCGCTCTGGGTGTGGAACCGGCTGAGTCCAGGCTGGTTCTGCGCGTGCCCGCGCCTGCCGTTCAGGATGTGGAGAACTACCTGGCTGAGTGGCAACTGACTGAGCAGTATCCGCTGATCGCCCTGCACCCTGGCTGTACCATGCCCGCGCGCACCTATCCCTGGGAACTGTACAGCGAAGTGGCTCGTCTGCTGGTTGAGCAGCTAGATGCCGTGGTGCTCATCACCGGCGCGGCTGGTGAGCGGGCTCTGGTGGAGCGTGTGCGCGAACGGATGCCTGCCGCCGCGCGTGAGCGCACCCTGGCGGTAGCGGGAGCGTTGCCTTTCCCGGCCTTTTGCGGACTGCTTCAGCGCGCTGATCTACTCATCACCAACAACACGGGGCCGATGCACATCGCGGCAGCTGTGCAGACGCCGGTAGTCGCGCTGTTCGCCCTGACCAATCCGCCTGAACAGTGGGGACCGTGGCAGGTGGCGCATCGGCAACTGTTCCATGAAGTGGCCTGCCGCCTGTGCTACAGCCGGGTCTGTCCCTATGAACAGGAATGCTTGCGCCTGGTATCACCGCCCATGATCGTGCAGGCCGCCGGCGAACTGCTCGCCGAACGCGTGCGAGAGAAGGAGGGAAGTGTATGCACTCATCTCCCTGGTTAGAGGCGAGAAACATCCTGGTGGTGCGCCTGGACAATACAGGCGATGTGCTGATGCTCAGCCCGGCCTTGCGCGCGCTCAAAGAGACTTCGCCAGAGGCGCGTGTAACCCTGCTGGCCAGTCCAGCCGGCAGTTCCGCCGCCGCGCTGCTGCCCTGGATCGACGCCACGCTGGTCTGGCGAGCGGTCTGGCAGGACGCAGGCCAGGGCGCGCGACGTTTGCCCCTGGACCCCGCGCGCGAGCAAGCGTTGATCGAGCAATTGCGCGCTTTACGCTTCGACGCCGCTCTGATCTTTACCTCGTTCAGCCAGACGCCGCACACGCCGGGCTATGTCTGCTACCTGGCGGGTATTCCCCTGCGCGCGGGCGAGTCAGGCGAGTTTGGCGGCAGTGTGCTCACCACCGAACTCAGGGGCGCGCCCCTGGCCATGCACCAGGTCGAGCGGAATCTGCGCCTGGTCGAACACCTGGGCTTTGTGGTGCGAGATCGGCGGCTGCAATTCGTGCTCAGCGAGGGCCAGCGGCAGAGAGCGCTCGCTCACCTGGAACGCGTCGGCCTGGACCCGGAGCGTCCGTTTATCCTGCTCCATCCCGGCGCCAGTGCCCGGGCCCGCCGCTATCCCGCCGTTCGCTGCGGACAGGTCGCGCGCCTGCTGCGCGCACGCGGCTGGCCGGTCCTGGTGACGGGTACCGCGCGCGAGCGGGCGTTGATTGCACAGATGTGCCCGGCCAGCGCCGATTTCCCCCTCCTGCTGGGGGAAACCGAGTTGAGCGAGTACGCGGCCCTGGTGGAGCGCGCGGCCCTGGTGATCTGCAACAATACCCTGCCGCTGCACCTGGCCGACGCCGCGCAGACGCCGGTACTCGCTCTGTACTCCGGCACCGATTATGAGGAACAATGGCGGCCACGCGTCACGCGGGCGCGTCTGCTGCGGCGCGAGACGCCCTGCCATCCCTGTTTTCGCTTCGAGTGCCCCATCGGTCAGCCCTGCCTCGATATCGCGCCGGCGGAGGTTGTCGCGGCGGCGGAAGAACTGCTGGCAGGCGGCGGCCAGGCTCTGAGCAGGCAACCATGTTCGACAGGAGGACAGCTATGATTCGCACCATCGCGCTTTTTCGTGCGCTCTACCTGGGTGATATGCTGCTGGCCGTGCCTGCCCTGCGCGCCCTGCGCCAGCGCTTCCCCGAGGCTGAAATTACCCTGATCGGACTGCCCTGGGCTGCCGAACTGGTCGAGCACTATCCCGCTTACCTTGACCGCTTTGTGCCCTTCGAGGGCTATCCGGGCCTGCCAGAGGTCGAGGTCAAACGCAGGCAGACGCGGACGTTTCTGCGCGCCCAGCGGGCCTATCGCTATGATCTCGCTGTGCAGATGCATGGGAGCGGCGCCAGCAGCAACGCCTTTGTGCGTGACCTGCGCGCGAAGCTCAGCGTGGGCTATTTCCCACCGGGGGACAAAGCCGCCAGAAAGCGCCTGGACATCGGCGAGCCGTATCCCGCCGATCAACATGAGATCGAGCGCAACCTTGGCCTGGCGCGCCTGCTCGGAGCCACCCGACTTGATCCGCGCCTGGAGTTTCCCCTGCTGGAGCGAGATGTGCAGGAGTGCGAACGCCTGCTGGAAACCTTATCACGGAAGGATCGGCTCTGGATCGGCCTGCACGCCGGCGCCAAATGTCCCGCCCGCCGCTGGCCACCCGCGTACTTCGCGCAACTGGCCGATGCCCTGGCTGACAAACTGGGGGCGCGCATCCTTTTGACTGGCAGCGCCGGCGAGGCCGCGACTGTGCGCCAGGTGGCCGATCAGATGAGCAGTAAGCCGCTCAACCTGGTCGGAAAAACCTCGCTGGGCGGACTGGCCGCGCTGCTCAGTCGACTCGACCTTTTCATCAGTAACGACACCGGCCCGGCTCACCTGGCCTCGGCGCTGGATACGCCGAGCATTACCCTGATGGGACCGACCGACTATCAGCGCTGGTCTGCGCAGAACCAGCAGCGCCATCCGGTTCTGCGCGCCCCGGTGGCCTGTAGTCCCTGCGCCCACCAGGTCTGTCCCATCGACCACCGTTGCCTGAATCTGATCCGTCCCGCGCTGGTCGAAGAGGTGGCGAGCGAGCTTTTACGCCAGAATCCCGCCTTATTCTATCGCCATCGACGGAATATGCCAGTATCACTCTAAATAGCCCTATAGTTACTATTTATGGCTTCTATGGAAATGAGGTGAAAAGACATGAAGCGTTTGAAGATCTTAACCTGGCATATTCATGGCAGTTATCTGAAGGCTCTGGCCCAGCTTGAACACGAGTGGTATCTTCCCGTCAGACCGGGGCGGCCCGAAGGATATGGCGGACGCAGAGCCACTTTTGTCCTGCCGGAGTACGTTCACGAGGTAGCGGCTGACGAGGTGCGCGACCTGGATCTGGATCTGATTCTCTATCAAAGCACGCGCAATTATCTGGTTGATCGCTGCGCGATTCTCAGTCCCGCGCAGCAGCGCTTGCCCGCGCTGTACCTGGAGCACAACACACCCGGACCGGGCGCGACTGACACCCGGCATCCGGTGGACGATGCGGGGATCTTGCTGGTCCATGTCACGCACTACAATCGCCTGATGTGGGATAACGGCCAGACGCCGACCTGTGTCATTGAGCATAGCGTGTCCATTGATCCCGGCGTAACCTACCAGGGGAATCTGGAGCGTGGCCTGACCATCGTCAACTGTATGCAGCGCCGTCCGCGTATCGCCGGCCTGGATCTTTTTCAGGAGGCTCGCCGCCAGGTGCCGCTGGACCTCGCGGGCATGGAGACAGAAGCGCTGGGCGGCCTGGGCGATCTGCCGTACCAGGAGTTACACACGCGCATGGCGGCCTATCGTTTCCTCTTCAGCCCTATCCGCTATACCAGCCTGCCCCTGGCCGTCATCGAGGCCATGACCGCAGGTCTGCCCATCATCGCCCTGGCGACCACGGAACTGCCCACGGTGATTGAAAATGGCAAACAGGGCTATGTCTCCTGTGATCTGGAAACGCTCATCGCGCACATGCGCCGCCTGCTGGCCGATCCCTCGGAGGCCCGTGATCTGGGCGCGCAGGCCCGCGCCACCGCGCGCGCGCGTTTTGCTTTACCTCGCTTTAAAAACGATTGGGACAGGGCTTTTGCCCGTGCCATCTCTTTGCGCAGAGAGGGTCATTGCTCACCTGTTTCCCGCTTTGAACGGGTGGTATAACCTGCGTTCCATGAAAGGAGCAGCATCGTATGAGTAGACCCGCACGCATTGCTTTTATCAGCGAACATGCCAGTCCGCTGGCCCGCCTGGGCAGCGCCGATGCCGGCGGCCAGAATATCTATGTCGATGAGTTAAGTCGCCACCTGGGGGAGCGCGGCTATCAGGTCGATGTCTTTACGCGCCGGGATAGTCCTGATCTGCCGCGTGTCAGCTCGCTGCATCCCGGTGTGCGTGTGGTTCACCTGGACGCCGGCCCGGCCAGTTTTTGTCCCAAGGACGATCTCTGGCCCTTCATGCCGGATTTCCGCGATGCTCTGTTATGTTTTATGCAGCAGGAAGAGATGCGCTATGACCTGGTGCATGGACATTTCTGGATGTCGGGCTGGGTTGCCACCGAACTGCAACGCCTGTGCGGCATGCCGGGCGTGCAACTGTTTCACGCCACCGGCCAGACCAAGCGGCGCTACCAGGGCGCGGCTGACATCAGTCCGGCGCAGCGCATCGCCGTTGAGCGCGAGATCGTGCGCCAGATTACCCGCGTCATGGTGCAGTGTCCCCACGAGCGCAGCGAACTGCTTGGCGATTACCAGGCCAGACCGGGCAAGCTGGTCATGATTCCCGGCGCCGTCAATCTGCGCTCGTTCTACCCGGTTGAGCAGATCGAAGCCCGCCAGCGCATCGGTTTGCCGCCTGATGGCCATGTCATTGTCTACGTCGGGCGCCTGCTCCCGCGCAAAGATATCCGCAACATTGTGCGCGCACTGTCTCTACTGATCGGGCATGAGAGCCTGGGCGAGACGCCGCTGACCCTGCTGGTCGTGGGAGGAGAGACCGAGGACGCCGATCCTCGGAAAACGGCGGAGATCGGCGAAATCCAGCGTCTCGCGCGCGAACTGGGCATCGAACGCTATGTTCACTGCACCGGCAAACGTCCCACCGAAGGTCTGCGCTATTACTACAGCGCCGGCGACGTGGTGGTTACAACGCCCTGGTACGAACCCTTTGGCCTGACACCCCTGGAGGCCATGGCCTGTGGACGGCCTGTCATCGGCTCGGCGGTTGGAGGTCTTACCTATACTATCGTTGACGGGCAAACGGGCGTACTGGTTCCGCCGCGCGAGCCAGCGCAACTCGCCGCGCGTCTGCTCGAACTGCTCGCCCATCCAGAGCGGCGCATGCGCATGGGCCTGGCAGGTCGTCAGCGCGTCGAGCAGGAATTTAGCTGGCCGCTGACCGCCCTGCGTACCGCCACGCTCTACGAAACGCTGCTGGCGGCCCATGCCAGACGCGCTGTACGTTTCTGGACGCCGCCCTTTGCCGACTGGCAGAAAGAGCCGGTCAATCAGGCCGACTGAGCGCAAAACGGCCCTGCTCGAAGCAGGGATAGAGAAAAGAAAGAGGAGAGAAGAGAAAAATTATGCAAGAGATGCAAAATCTGGAAGGGAAAGTTGTACTGGTCACAGGCGCGGGCAGCGGTCTGGGAGAAGCCACAGCCCGCGCCTTTGCCGGAGTCGGCTGCCGGCTGGCCTGTGTGGATATCAATCAGGATGCCCTCACTCGCGTCTGCCGGGAGCTGGAGGAGAACGGCACCGCCTGCCTGGCCCTGCCCTGTGACATCACAGATGCCGCCGCCGTCGCCGCCGTCGTGCAGAGCGCCGGGCAGTGGGCAGGTAGCCTGGATATGCTGGTCAACTGCGCCGCCATCGACTACACCTGCTCCGTCGCAGAGATGTGCGTCGAGCAGTGGGATCGCGAACTCGCGGTCAATCTGCGCGGCCCCTTCCTCTTCGCCCACGCCGTTTTCCCCTGGATGAAGCAGCAGGGCGGCGGGCATATCTTCAACATCGCCTCCACAGCGGCGGTACGGGCCTGGGCCAACGCAGCTGCCTATCATGCCTCCAAATGGGGCGTGCTCGGCTTCAGCCGGGGTTTGAGCGTCGAAGGGCGTCCGCATGGCATTCGCGTCACCACCATCATCCCCGGTGGCATGGACACCCATTTCTTTGACCGTTTCGTTGAGCAGGGCATTCCCCTGCCCGATCCGCGCAACCTGCAAGATCCCGCCACCGTCG
>DASZXF010000651.1:0-3851 GCA_035546055.1 Ktedonobacteraceae bacterium | reverse complement strand
GTAACTGTAGCTCAGTGTGGCGGATTTAAGCGTCATGTTCAGGGGACCATATTTGAACTGTGTGCCGGGCGTGCTGGTCTTATCCTGGTATTTGCTGAGATCCGCGTTGGCGCGCAGGGGAATAGTAAACTGATTCTGGGTTTGTGAGCCTACGCGCAGACTCATCTGATCGATGGTCGCTTGCGTATCGAGCGCAAAGTCGAGCCAGTTTTCGCGATTAACACCTGCATCCGGGCTGATGGGATCGTGCGAGTTGCCCAGCTTGACGGTATTGCCATCGGGCAGGAGGAGAAACATGCTTTCGCTTTCCAGGTAATTAGGCGCGCGCGAGGTGGTGTTGTTCTCGCGCAGATTGATGCGTACAACGCCCGCCGAGCCCGGACTGGTGCTGGGGTCATCGGCGAAACTATGGCCAGTCTGCACCGAGATGAGGGTCACGTTGATGCCGGCATACTTGAATTGCAGATTCAACTGTACAGTGCTGGCCGAGCCTGAACTGCTGGCGGTGGTGGCTCTCGGCGTTGTGCCGGCGGTGTTCTGGGTGCCGCTGGTGGGCGTGTTGTTGCCTGTGCTGCCGTTGTCTTTGTTGAAAAGCGGGCTGCGCACCAGGACGTAGCCGCCGATGCCCAGGACCAGAATGAGCAGCAGGACAATACTCCCGGTGAGACAGCCGCGCCCTTTTTTGGGCTTGCGTGCGTAATCGGGAACCTGATAGCTGCCAGCCTGTGGCTGCGATGGCGCGGCGACGGGCGGTGAAGTATACGCATTCGGAAGCGTGTTTTGTGCATAGCCCGGTGTGCCAACCGAGGGGACGGTCGTGTACGGGTTATACACGGGCGGAGGCGGCGGTGGTGGCAGGGACGGATCGCTTCTGCTCACATACGTCGCTCCACTGGCCTGCGTGCCCGGTGGTAGCGGTGGTGTGCTGGCGGGAGGGTTACCCGGTCCGCTGCTGGCGGGCGGCGTCGCGGGATTTTGCTGGGCCGCGACGGTCGGGGTATTGGCGTGGACTTCGATGGTGGCGCCACAGTTGGTACAAAAACGTGAAGCGCCCTGGAGGGGTGTTCCGCATTGCGGGCAGAATGCTGCTGGTGTTGCTGCCACGATGGTACTCTCCTTATACATACTGTTCTTTTCCAGGTCGAGTCCCCGGCCTGCTCGCGTTTGCTCCGTGTGACCTGGAAGGAGCGAGCAATGTTTGCTAGCGAAAATAACGGCAAAGGCTGCGCTGTCCTCCGGGCGTTTGGCCCGGAGAGGAACATCGCAGCCTTCATTATAACCGTCACGGTCTCCTGAGAAAACTACTTTTCTACCTATAGTCCCTGCGAGAATACTGCACTAGCCAATGTGAAAGTCGAGTTTCGCTTCTCCACCGGTCCCAGGATCTTGCGACAATAGAACTAACGTGCAGGAGGTATTGTTTTGGGGGATCAGGAAGGTGGCCGAGCCTTTTTTGCCCATATCGCCGGCGGCGAAAGACACGGGAATGGTTGTGCTGAGCGGCGCAATTGTCTGTCCCCCGACCTTGACTCGCATGTAATCAAAAGCGGAGCCGCTGATGGCCTGTTGAGAAAGCGTATTGTCAATCGAGACATCCAGGGTGAGAAACTCCATCCCCTTGCTGGCCTGTTGATTGGGCAGACTCAGGCTGGTGGTGGCGTTTGTGAGTTTCCAGTCCAGGCCGAAGTAGCTCAGGGTGCCCTTCTGGGGCGTGGTTTTCGTCTGATACTGGCTGAGGTTGGCCTGGCCTGTGAGGGGAATCTGCATCTGAGCCTCTTTGTCCGTACCGAGCTGGAACACGAGGGTTTGCAGGTTGCCACCATTGGCAACAGCGAAATCGAGCGTGCTTTTCCGCGAGGCGCCCGGCGCCAGACTGCCCCTGGCCGTGACATAGGTCGGGGCGAGAGCGGATTTGCCCTGAACCAGCAGGCGCGCGCTTTGCGTGTAATCCCAGGTGATAGGTACGCTGGTCGTATTTTGTTCTTGCAGGGTCAGGCGCAACATGCCCGTATCCGTACTCTGGGGATCATCCACAAAATTCTGCGATTGCTGCACGTTTACCAGCGTAATGTTCGCGCCCGCGTAGGTCACCGTACTGTTCAGGCTGGTTGTTTTGATGCTCGCCTGTGAGTGATTCAGCAGTTTGCCCTGAGTGACCAGGAAGGCGAAGACTCCACCGCCCGCGAGCAACAGGAGGATCAGCAGGACCAGGAAGATGCGACCAGCGCGCGGGCGTCTGCGCGTTTGAGGTGCCGATGACGAAAACGGAGGCAGAGACGGATTGTCCCATGATGGGCGGTTGGCCGGATTATTGGCCGGATAAGCGCCGCCTGCGTCCCACGAAGCGGGCGCGGGCGAAGACCAGGGCTGCTGCGCGGGCTGATTGGGCGTGTTCCAATCTCCAGGCCCGGACGGCAGAGGGGAGAACGACGGTCCGCCCTGGGGGGGCTGAGCAGATTGAAAATTCTGCGCCGGTGGCGATGAAAAAAAGGCCTCATTTCCCTGCTGCATATATCCCTGATTGGGCACCACCGCTCCTTCCAGCCGCGTATTTGCATAATCGCCCGAATTCTTCTGGCGCATATCTGGACGACTGAGCATGGCTCCAACCGGGAGTTCGCAGGTCGGGCAGCGTTGCATGTCCGCTCTGGTTGGTGTGCCACATCGTGGACAATAACGTGGCAATGCCTGTGCCATTGTCGTATCCTTTCGTCAAATGAAAACGTAAATGTTCGTCGTAAAATGACTTCAATTTGATTGTAACATAGGCCATGAAAGCTACTATGAGATAAGCCACAATCCTGTCTGCTGACAATGAACTATCTCACAGTTTCCGTACATCCTTTGCTGTGTCTGGCTGCCTCTATTTAGTATGTCGCATTGAGACGCACAAACGTTTCATATCTGGCTAAACTGGTTTCCCGCACTCGTGACAAAAGCGCGCGTCGGGCAGATCCACCAGCGTGCTACCACAGACCGGGCAGCGGCGCTGCAGCGATCCACCGCAGTAGACGCAGAATTTCCAGCCTGCCTGAATCTGGCGCTGGCAGACTGGACAGGCGGGGGATTGTGCGCTGAACTGGATCTGCGGCAGCGCGGCGGGCGGCGGCCAGGACGCTTCACTCCCGCGTCTGCGCAGGCGGGCGTCAGGTGGCAACTGGTGCTCATCCAGCAGCCCTGGCAGGGATGTTGCGCGCCCCAGGCTCAACTCCAGGCGCTTTCTCCTGGCATCGACGCTTTTGACGTAAAGCTTCAACTCCTGTCCCGGCGCAATGCCGGCCAGGGCGAAAGGGCCATCGCCGAATTCAAAAGTATAGACAATGCCTTCCAGCCCTGGCTCAATCTGCACAAAGACTCCGAACTGTGCCACGCGTGTCACAATCCCCTGCACCTCCTGTCCACTCTGGTAACGCTCCTCTGCCCCACTCCAGGCCGAACTGGACTGCTGTTCGTCCATGGTAATCACCTCTTTCTTACAGCCATTCACCGGCATAAATAGATAATGCTCTTTCACCCATTGCTTGAGGAACGAGCAAGCCTGCTCGTTCTCATTTGAGAAGTTTTTAGGGAAGCGCCGCAGCGGTTTTTATTCTCAGGTGTATGAGTTAAAGAGCATTATCTTCTCCTTCTATTATGGCAGAGGTGTGAAGATAAAGGTACTGAAGGTCGCGCTGATCGTGTGCATTGTCCTAAATACCCGAAATATCAGTCCTCCCCACATTTTCCAGCACCGCAAGGCGCGTTGCCCCTCCCCACCCAGAGGAAACATGAGTCCTCCCCAACTTTTCTGAGGCGCCTCAAGCGCTGGTTGCACCCCCTTAGAGTGTGTCGGAATCCAAGAATGTGCCGAT
>DASZXF010000650.1:0-4754 GCA_035546055.1 Ktedonobacteraceae bacterium | reverse complement strand
GTGCGCGTGACGCTGATGATCTACAGCGCCCTGACGCTGACTCCCGCGACGGCTCTGCTGTTTGTCTGGATGTCGCGGGTCAACCAGCACGAAATGCTGCGCCTGGAGATGCTCAAAGAGGATGTGCGCGAATTGCTCCTGCCGAGTCTGCTCTGCCTGGCTCCGCTGCTGGGTTTGCTGGGGATGTACTATGCCGCTGTTGTGCTGCTGAGCTTTGCTCATATTCTGTTGCTCGATGTGCTGGCGCGCTTTGTGCTGCTGATTCTCCTGGTGAGCGCGCTCTACTGGGGACCGTTGTTCGCGGAATATCCGGGGCGCTCTCCGTTCTATCTCTTGCGGCGCTCGCTGCTCTTGCTCTGGCGCTATCCGGGGACCACGCTGGCGACCGGGCTGCTGGCGCTGTTGATCATGGGCATCGGCGTTCTCTCCGTGGCTGGCTTTTTCCTCATCGCGCCGGCTGTGGCGACCCTGCTGTTGACGCGCCGCTGTTTCGCGCTGCTGGTCCGTGAGCGTCTGCGGCAGGAGAGGATACAAAAGAGCATAAAGGTAGGTGTTGTATGACGACTACCAGCCATGTGAGCACAGCGTACCGCGTGGCGGAGGCGCGCAAGCTGGCCGCGCGGATGCGCAAGTTGAATGAACAGCCGTCGCTGATTGCCAGACCCCGGGCGCTGGCGCTGCTGGCGCGGGGCGTTGATACCCTGGCCACGCCCCTGGCCCAGACGCTTGGTCCGCGCAAGGGCTTTGTCCTCAACGAGCGTAGTCGGACGGAATGCGAGATTCTGGAAGATTCCAGCACGATTGCGCGCCGGGTGATTCGCCTGGAGGGACGCGGCAATAACCTGGGAGCTATGATGCTGCGCGAGATGGCTCTGGAGTTGCACGAGCGTTTCGGCGATGGCGTGGCCACTGCCGCGGTGATGGTCAGGGCCATGGTGCGTGAGGCCAGTCGCCTGGTCGCGGCTGGCGCCAATCCGGTGCAGATGGTGCATGGCATCAGGCTGGCGGTGGAGACCGCGAGCGCGGCCCTGGCCGCCCAGGCCCGTCCGGTGGTGGATCAGGAAGAACTGGCGGCCCTGGCTCTTGGTGTGACCGGGGACGCGGAAATGAGCGAGATTCTCGGACAGATCTTCGAGGTCATGGGCGAGTCCACGACGGTGATTACGAAAGAGATGCCCAGGCCGGGTCTGGATCATGAGTACATCAGAGGCGGAAAATGGGATGGCTATATTCCCGCGCGGCAGTTGCTTCCCGAAGGTCATTCCGGCCTGATTTTGCACCATCCCCAGATTATCCTGGCTGACGAGGATCTGACCACCGTGGAGCAGGTGCAGCCGGTGCTGGAACTGGCCCTGGCCGCCGAGGAAAAATCCCCGCTGTTGCTTCTCGCCCGCTCGATCTCCTCCGCTGCTCTCTCTATGCTGAGCGCCAATCATGTGCGCGGCGTGCTGACCATCGGCATGCTGGTGCTTTCCAGCGGCGCGACCCTGGTACATGATGATTTACAGGATATCGCGGCTCTGACCGGGGGACAGGTCTTTTCGCCACTGACCGGCTCGCTGCTGCGCCATGTGCGCCCCGACTCGTTCGGGCACGCGCAGCAGGCGGTGCTGACCGAGAATGGCGTGACCATCGCCGGCGGCAGCGGATCGCCGCAGGCCGTGCAGCAGCGCGTTACGCGCATTCGCGCCGAACTCAAGCAGGTCTCGCGCGGCAAGAATAGCGAGTGGGAATACCTGCATCTGCGCCTGGCCCGTCTGAGTGGCGGCATTGGTGTGCTCAAACTGGGCGCCTCTACCGAGCAGGAGCGTGAAATCAAGAAAGAGCAGGTCGGCAAAGCCCTGCGTGTGCTGGAAGCGGCTTACGAGGGCGGCCTGGTTCCGGGAGGCGGCGCGGCCTTGCTGGCCTGTTTGCCCGCGCTGGACGAGGCGCGTGCGGCCTGCCGGCAGGAGGATGAGATCTCCGGCGTGGCCCTGGTCGAAGCTGCCCTGACCGCTCCTTTTCTCCAGATTGTGCGCAATCATGGCGAGCTGCATCCTCCCCTGGCTCTGGATAGAGTCCTCCGCCTGGGAACTGGCTACGGCTTTGATGCCCTGCGCGGCGACTACGCCTTGATGGAAGAGCGGCGTATTCTCGATTGCCTGCGGATTGTTCAGGGGGTGCTGGAGGCCGCGAGCAGCGTGGCCGCTATGTTGATTACGACTGATACAATAGTGTTCAACAGGTAAAAAGAGGAGAATCAAATTGGAGACGGAACAAGCGCAGCTCTGGCAACAGCTCCCGCCGCTGGTGCTGCCATCTCCTGTCCTGGCCCTGGCGGCGTGGCGGGAGACGCTCTGGGCGGGAGGCGTCGGCGGCGTGGCTCGCTGTAACCTGAGCGGAGAACAGCGGACATGGGCGCCAGAGGTGGCGACCCTCCTGCTGGCCCCGGTAACGGCGCTGCTGGCCCTCGACGGTTTGCTGCTGGCCGGTGGCAGCGGGGGCATCGCCTATTCTTACGATAACGGGACGAGCTGGCGCCCGGCTGAGCTGGAGGATGGCGTGGTTTCCGTTACGGCCTTCGCCGCCTCACCCGCCTTTGCCAGCGATCACACGCTTATCGCGGCGACCCTGGCCAATGGTCTGGTGCGCAGCAATGATGGCGGCCACACCTGGACCAATGCTTCCTTTGGTCTGAACAGTCTGGAAGTGACGGCCTTGAGCTGGATCAGCGGCGCAACGGTTCTGGCGGCCACCAGCGACGGCATCTATCGCTCAGGTGACGCGGGCCGGGGCTGGCGGCTCGTCCACGCGGACGATGAACTGGAGATCGAGAGTTTTGTGGGCCTGCCGGATCGGACCATCCTGGCGCTGCAGGTCAACGGCGGGTGGCTGCGTTCCCAGGACGCCGGCAAGCGCTGGCAGCCGCGCGAAGCCGATGGACAGGATCTACAGGTATCTTCGTGCTTTGTCACCCCCACCGGCGCGCTCCTGCTGGGAACGCTTGAGCGCGGTCTGCTGCGTTCGGTGGATGCGGGCGCGAACTGGCAGAGCGTGAGCGGACAGACGGTTTACGCGGGGGCGTGTGTCCAGGATGGTATTTATATAGGTACAGACATTGGCGTGCGGTATAGCGCCGACGATGGCCTGACCTGGGGCGAATTGCCCTGTCCGCCAGTCCACGATGTCCGTACTCTGCTGACTCACCACGAGCAGCTTTTACTGACCGGCACGTACTCCGGCGCGCTGGCTGCCACGCCCGCGTCCACCTGGCGCAGACTGGCGGATGTGCCGCAGCCGCTGACGGCCTGCGCCTTTGCCCCTGATGGCGGGCTGTTGCTCTCCGGGCCAGAGGGTCTGACGCACCTTTCCCTGGAGGATGGAACGCGGCAAACGCTGCTGGCAGGAGAGCAGGGGCAGGTGGCCCATCTCGTCATCCGTGCGCAGGGTGCTGGCACGCAGATCTGGACGGCCAGCGCCGATGGGACACGCCTGCTGCGCAGCGCAGACGGCGGCGCGAACTGGCAACAACTGCCCGCGCCCTTCGGTATTTTGCCCCTGGTCGCCATGCAGGCCATCGCTGATCGACTGCTGGCCGCGACCTACGATCCTCGCCAGTACCGCGTCTGCCTCTGGTACTCAACCGACGGGGGTGAGAACTGGGTACGCAGCATCGAGGCCGGGACTGGCTGGCCGCTGGTTTCTTCCTGTCCCCAGCCCGCCGCCTTCAGCATCGGGAATGTTCTCTTTCTTGAGCAGGCTCCCGGCCAGTGGCGCCAGGCCGTGGTGGGTAGCGATGGCAGCCCGGTGCGCCGCGTGCTCAGCTTTCAGCAGGACGGAGCGCCTGTTTTCCTCGCGCTGACCACCAGCGGCATTCAACGCTCAGATGATGGCGGTGCAGGCTGGCGACCGGTCAGCACGGATCTGCCGGGCGAGCAAATGCTGGATATCGCCCTCGTCGGCGAGACGCTCTATGTGTTGCTGACAGCGGGACGCGTCTGCTGGCGTGTTCTGCACAAAGAGAGGGAGCTGGTATGAAACAGTACGATATCGTCATCATCGGCGGAGGCCCGGCGGGCAGCACCACCGCGACTCTCACCCGGCGCTACGCTCCCCATCTGCGCATTCTCCTGCTGGAAAAGGCGCGTTTCCCGCGTCACCACATCGGCGAATCCCTGCTGGCCGGCGCCACGCCCGTCTTGCAGGAGATGGAGGTCTATGACGATGTAGACCGCGCCGGTTTTCTGGAGAAACTGGGGGCAACCTACGTCTGGGGTCAGAACCGCCAGCCCTGGGGCTTCGAGTTTGATACCGTCGTCTCGCAACTGGCGGCCCAGGGAAAAAGTCTGCCCAAACACTTCACCAAAGCCTGGCAGGTCAGACGCGCTGAATACGATCATCTGCTTCTCAAACACGCGCTCGCCAGCGGCGTCGAGGTCAGGCAGGGCGCGCGGGTCACACGGGTACTGCGGGCAGGCCCGGGCGGACGAGTCAGCGGCGTCGAATACAGCGATGAAAGTGGCAGCCATAGCGTCCAATGCGCCTGGGTCATGGATTGTAGCGGCCAGAGCGCGCTTCTGGCCAATGAGCTAAAACTGCGTGAATACGATCAGCAGATGAACAACTACGCCCTGTTTGGCTACTGGAAAGGCGCGCAATGGATCTACGCCTACGTGGGCCATCCCGAACTGACGCGCATCTGTATCCTGACCACCCCGCGCGGCTGGCTCTGGTACATCCCCGTCAGCCGCGACATCATGAGCGTTGGCCTGGTC
>DASZXF010000649.1:0-1570 GCA_035546055.1 Ktedonobacteraceae bacterium | reverse complement strand
CGGGTGAACCGTCTTGTAACTGGTTGAGGAACCAGAGCCTCTGCTGCGCGAAGGAGAGAGGAAAGATTTTCTGGCCGCTGATCTTCGCCTGCAAGAGCCGCGCCAGCATCTCTCGTCCACCGGTGAAGGCCCTAATTTCGCTGTCTGTCAGCAGATCGAGCAGATCGAGCAGTTGTTCTTCATAGTGGCGGGCGCTGTTTGCCCCTGGTTTGAGCGTATCTTGCTGATCCGCCCCGTTGTCGCGGGTGACGAGCTCGGCAAGTTCAGCAATGGTGGGATGCTCAAAGATGCTTTTCATTGAGAGCTCTACCCGGAAGGCACGGTGCAGCCTGGCCAGCAGCTGGCCCGCCAGCAGAGAACTTCCGCCCAGGGCAAAAAAGTTGTCCTGGTCTCCAATCTGCTCCAGACCGAGCAGTTCCTGCCAGATGCGCGTGATACGCTGTGCGGGAGATGCGTCTGTGGCGGCCACGATAGACGCTGCTGGCTGCTTTTCCTGCGCATTCTCCTGTGATGAGTCGCTCACCTTCTCGTCCTCCAGCCAATCAGCCCAGAGGCGCTCGCGCTGCCACTGGTAGGGCGGCAGACTGACGCAGGTGCGTTCTACGGGATAGAGTTCGGACCAACCAACATCGTAGCCCAGGGTATAGAACGTCCCCAGGGTGGTTAGCAGAGCCGGGGCGGTCTCTCCCTCGCGCGCCAGCGTGGCCAGCAGCACAGGGCGTTGCGCGTTCTGAGTACGCTCCGAGATGCGCGCGGCAAGGTCCGAGGACAGTCCCAGGTCGAGAAAGAGCGTACAGCCATCGGCTGTCACCTGATCGAGCAGCAGATCAGAGACACGTTCATCTGCCAGCCGTACCGCCTGGAGGTGACGGTCCTCCTGGTCGTGAGCAAAACTGACCGTGGAGGCATAGAGAGTCGGGGACGGCGCCTCGTCCTGTGGCCCGCTTTCCCGCTGAACCGGCTTTGCGGGGTCAAAAATCAGGCGCAGCGCGTTTTCCAGCGTCAGCGCTCCGGCCAGACAGGCCGCCGCCAGTTCACCTGTTCCTTCTCCCAGTACGCCTGCCGGGACAATTTGCCAGGAGCGCCAGAGCGCGGCCAGGGCGATCTGCTGGATAAAATGCAGCGCTCTGTTGACGGTGGACTGCTCAAGATCGGTGGTGGCACTGGCATTCAGCCATTCAGCCAGCGATCTCCCTGTAATCAGATTGACAGCTTGCCGGCACTCGGCAATGGCCGCGCGAAAAGCGGGATAGGTCAAAAGAAACGGATCTTCGATGATGGATCTCGCGGACTGGTCTGAGCCAGCAAACAGGAAAACCAGCTTTGGCCGCCGCGTGGGAATCCTGGCGAAACGCTGTTGCTGCTGCACATACGCGGCAAGTCCGCTGGCTGCCTCCTGCGCAGAAGAGGCCGTGATCGCCAGGCGATAGGGGTGATGAGTTCGGCCCGCGCTCGCGGTATAACACACGTCCTGCCAGAAGGCGCTGTGGGCCGAGTTGTCCGCGCGCAGAAAATCGCGCAGCGCTGCGGCCTGGGCGGTCAGCGCTTCCGCGCTGCACGCGGAGACAGG
>DASZXF010000648.1:0-2606 GCA_035546055.1 Ktedonobacteraceae bacterium | reverse complement strand
TCTGCGGCGCGATGTCTCGGTCGAGCTGGGTTCCTTACAGCAAGTGCTGGTGACGGGCGAGCGGGACGCGCTCAAGCAAATGTTGCTCAATATCATTGATAACGCGCTGACCTACACACCCACCCGTGGGAAAGTGGAGGTTGAGATGCGCGAAACGACTGTTCTGCCCGCAGAGCTGGCCGAGAAACAGGGTGACGCCCAGGCACGCTGGGCGGTCATCAGCATTCGCGACACGGGTCCGGGCATCGCCCCTGCCGATGTTCCCCATATCTTTGAGCGTCATTATCGCGCGGAACGCACCAGGGCGCGCGGTACCCTGGGAGCCGGGATTGGTCTCGCCCTGGCCCGTCTGATTGCCCGCGCCCATCACGGGGATATTACTGTTGAAAGCGAGCTCATGAAGGGATCGTGTTTTCACATCTGGCTGCCTCTCTCTCCCGCGTGGGAAGAACAGCCGGCGCAGGCGGACTGATCCCCGTCGGCCCGCTACCACCACCGGGCGCAAGCTGCCTCCCCTGGCTGCGTTCAGCACGCGCTTTATCCCTCCGGCAGCAGTTCCGCCATGCGGGCCGCGCGTAGAGCCGCGCGCAGAAGCGGACGCGCCCGCTGAGCGTGGGTCTTGGCCGTCCCCTGGGGGATACCCATCAGGCGGCTGATCTCAGGAAAGGACAACTGCCCCAGATAGCGCAAATAGACCACCTGGCGATAACGCTTCGGCAGGCTG
The DNA here is from genome assembly GCA_035546055.1 of Ktedonobacteraceae bacterium. Taxonomy (GTDB): domain Bacteria; phylum Chloroflexota; class Ktedonobacteria; order Ktedonobacterales; family Ktedonobacteraceae; genus Paraktedonobacter. Next base: position 1,882 of record DASZXF010000648.1, on the reverse strand, counting down.
GCCAGGGCTGCTCTCAGTTGCAGTTGCAGTTCCAGGTAATGGTTGTCCATCCAATTCTAAGAGATGCTGTATCTGAGAAAATACGAGATGTTTCATATAGAAGGATATAACCTTTCCTGGAACTGCTTTTTCTCAGGGCGATCACCAATGAAATGACATGGATTGTCTCAAGGAACTCTGGAGATTGTTCCTGGATGCTGATTTCCCAGACGGCGGTCTTGCTCAGAGCAGAGCAACTCGCCTCAAGGACCACGAGAAGCCCATTTTCAGACAGGGCCGCGCTGTTTCGCGCACAAGCCAGGAATCATTACCTCTCTCTGTCTGTCGGAGTATACCCAACAACGGTAAAGAAATGGTAAAGAGAGGTTTTTTGGGGAAGCGCTGGCGGGCAGAGAATGTTCTTCCTGGTCCGTCCGCTTCTTATGAGCGGAAACGAGCGAGAAGCTGCTCAAGTACGCAGCTTTTCGCTCGTTCTCAGGCATCAGAAACGGACACATTTCTGCCCGCCTCAGAGTTTTTTCAGAGTTTTTCCTGTGACTGGTAAGAGTACCGCCGGGCTGTGATCAGGTGGAGCGTACCATCCGAACGGATGGCATAGCGCGCGATGGTACGCTGCGTCGGTGTAGTCCACAGAGGAGCCGTGGGGGGACGATCCAGGTACCAGACTGTCACGATTGTTCCGCTCACGCCGACAGCTTCTATTCTGATCCGATCTCCTAAGAAAACGGGCGTGGAATACATTTCTTTGTCATCCTTGTGCGCAGCGCCGATGAGATAGGCAAAAACCCCGGAGCCTGCCGGGTTATCGATCAAGATAGCTGCGGCGCGGGTCTGCGACTGATTGACCCGGCAATCAATCACGCGCGCGGCATGGCGACCATTCCTGCTGCGGTACACCCCTTGCGTCAAAGTCAGAACTTCGTGATCCAGGGTGACCGTCCGATTGGCAAAATCAAAGGGACCAGACGCTGCCTGGCAAGTCGTCGGGAAAGTGCGCGCGAAAGATGGGCGCGCGGGAAGCAGGCCAAGCCCCAGCACAACAATACCGCAGAGCACAAGGACGCTTCTCACCAATGGGAATGAGCGGGAGACTGCTTGCCTCATCTTCCACTTCATCAGAAAACGATAACATATGTGATGATGGTGCAGTTTCATATGACCTCCTGGAATGAGCACCGCCCCGACGAGGAAAGAGAGCCACCCATGCCTCCAGAGTACCCCGGAGCGTATACCGGGTATTCCTCGTCTGGCGCGCTTTTAGCCACAAGACAGACGGTCTTTCTGCATCTTGCTGATCTCTCGTCTCAGCATATTCCCTCCACCAAGCAGAGCAGGTCTCCGCCTGAGATCTTCGCCCGGCTCAGTTGTCTCAGAGGAAGCGCTGGCGATTCAGATCCTGGGCTTTTTTGTAGGCGCGCTCAGCTTCTTTATATCGTCGCAAGCTGTGCAGGGTATGGCCCAGGTGGGTATAGGCATAGGCATCATCGATACCCAGAGAAAGAGCCCGCCGGTGAGCCGCCAGCGCTTCGGCATACCGCTTGAGGCTATGGAGGGTCATGCCCAGGTTCGTGTAGGCATAGGCCAGCTCAGGCTCCAGACGAATAGCCTGCTGATGAGCAGCCAGCGCCTCTTCGTACCGCTTGAGGTCATGCAGGGTGGCGCCCAGGTTTGTATAGACATAGGCCAGACCAGGCTCCAGATGAATAGCCTGCTGGTAAACCGCCAGCGCCTCGTCATATCTGTTGAGATTGTGCAGAGTTGTACCCAGGTTGGCATAAACACAGGCATCATTGGGCTCTAAACGAATGGCCTGCCGGTACGCCTCAAACGCTTTTGTATACCTCTTGAGATCGTAAAGGGCGTTGCCCAGGCTCGTATAGGC
>DASZXF010000647.1:0-5479 GCA_035546055.1 Ktedonobacteraceae bacterium | reverse complement strand
GCGGTTCCTCCCACAGCGGTGACCAGCGGATCATCAGTGGGGAAGGACACGGCTTTTTGAAAAGAACTGCCATCGCAGGAGATCTGCGCCGAGCCAAAATCGCCCGTCGCCGCCAGCAGCGTCATGCCTTTGCGCGTAGCTTCGACAAAGAGACGGTGCTCGGCTTGGCGCAGATTCGGGTCAACGCAGCTTTCGCTCTCCCCAAAACTTAAAGAGATTACATCGCCCAGATTGTGCTTGACCGCGTAAGCCAGCGTTCTGTAGATGCTGTAATCGTTGCTATCCCTGGCCACCAGCAGGTTAATCGTGGCCTCGGGTGCCATCACATGCGCCCACTCGACATCCAGCGACGTTTCAGAGATCCAGGCGCTATCCTGGCCGTCGATGCCATCGGGCGCGATGACGTTCAGGCGGGCATTGGGCAAACCCCAGGTGGCGTTAAAGACCTGGAAATCCTGGCGAATGTTCGGGCTGCCATAGGCATCGATAATGGTAATAGAGGTGCCCTTGCCCGTAATACCCCGCTGCGAGATGAGATCGTTGACTTTATAGGCCTCGCGCAGTTGATAGGGACCATAGCAGAGAGTGGGCTGAGGATTGGTGTTGCTCTGGCAGGCAAAACGTATCGCCTGCGGCATACTGCCCGCGTTCGTGACCGCGTGCGTCATCAGAGGCTTGTAGCGAGTGAGCACCGGCTGCAACTGAATGCGATGGGTCTGCAGACCTCGCCCGGCCAGAATAGCATCGGCCAGGTGCTCTCGCGTAAAAGGTACCGCGCTGGCGATAGTGAGCAGCAGCATGGAGCAGAGCAGCGCCGCGCTGAGTACGCGCAAGGAGTCTGGCTTTCTGTGCATGTTACAGGGGTTCCTCTTCTACCATAGTATTTCCTTTTCTCATACTACTCTGTTTAGAAATGTATGGATCGTTATGCATGGATTTAAGGGAATATGAAGAAAGAACTTGACACCGGGAAGGAAAGTCTCTATGCTAGAAAGGCTATCTATCTAAATGCATTGTCAGCAAAAAGAGGTGTGAGAATGAGCGATTATCCTCCGAGTAATTATCCTCCTTACGATGGCGGTAGCAATCCATATGTACCTTCGACTCAGTACCCGCCGCAATATCCTCCTTCGGAGCCATATCAGTACCAATCGTATGCGCAGCCGGATTATTCCGCGCAGGCGTATGCCACGCCCCAGCCGTACATGGTAGGGGTGCCGGTGGTTGATCCGGGGTCCGGTCAGGCGCTCGCCGGCATGATCCTCGGCATCATTGGTATGATCCTGCCGTTTTTTGGCCTGATGCCGCTGCTGGGGCTGATCTTCTCCATTCTGGGTTTGAAGTCTACCACGCGCAAAGGTATGGCCATCGCGGGCCTGATCATGTCGATCATTGGCGTGGTCTTTACCATCTTTTCGTGCGCGTTTCTCATCTTCCTTCTCAGCCAGAGCGGATCAAGTTATTAAGCTGCGCCGGGTGGATTGCCTGCTTCATCGAGCGCTGCACAGACCGGAGCGAGGAACTGGCTGGCCGGTCAGGGCAGCGTTTTTGGTGTGGGCGAACTGGCCGGACTCTGTGGGTGCATGGCGCTGTGCATGGTCAGGCCGAGCGCGGTCAGGCAGGATAGACCCGTAGCCGTCATGATGAGCGCGGTCCAGAGATGAGCGAAGAGGTACATGGCAACGACGCTTGCGCCGGGCAGGTGCAGCAGACCACTGAAGATGAGCAGACCCGCCACCTCGTTGCTGCCGATCTGAGCAGGCGGCGTGGGCAGAATGGAGAACAGCGTGTAGAGAATGTAGCCAGCCAGGGCCGTGCCCAGGGAGACAGGCAGGCCGATGACCTGGAAGGCCAGGAGCGCGAAGAGAGCATCGCAGACCACCGCGCCGCAGGTCAGCAGGAGCGCGGGCAGGAAAATGGCCGGACGCCGGGCGGCAGCCAGCAGAGCATCGACGAAACCGGTCACGAAGCCCTCGATTTTCGCGCCGATGGCTCTGGGCAGCCAGCCCAGACTTTTTTGCAGCAGTTTGAGCGCGAAATCGCGTTTCCAGATCATCAGGCCTGTAAAGAGGATCAGCACGATCAGTACGCAGTCGGCCAGGGCCAGCAGCAGCCAGAGGCGCAGGTCCATTGCGACGCTCAGCACAGGGAAAAGCGCCACAACGAGCAGGACGGGCAGCAGATCGAGCGATTTATCCATAGCCACGGTGGGCAACGATTTGCTGATGGGAGTGGCGGCGATACGCTTGAGCACAAGGCTTTTGGCAGCTTCTCCGGCACGCATGGGCAGGAGAAAATTGAGGAAGACGGCGACCTGAGCGAGTTCGATAACCTTGAGCGTATCGACCTTGCCAACGGGATTGAGAAAGAGTTTCCAGCGCAGACCGCGTATGGAATGGCCGGCCAGGTAGGCCAGACCCGCCAGCAGAGCCAGGCCGATGCCCTGCGGAGTTCCCAGGTGAGCGCCCAGGATGTGCAGCGCATTCGCGAAGTCAACGAAGCGCGCAGCGATGACGAGCAGCACTATCCCAACCAGTAAACCCAGCGAGATTTTCAGGATCGGCGAAGCAAGCGCCTTTTGCCAGGGAGCGCGCATCTGCTCATCCTGGCCCGGCATGACGATCTGTACCGCTCTGGGCAGGGTGCGCCCGAAGGGTTCGCGCCCGTAGAGATTTCTGATCGGCAGCGGACCCGTTTGCTGGATGCCCAGCGGCCAGTACCCGTCCTCGTCTGTGCCCGGCGTGGGCAGGACGCCAGTAATCGCACCGGGCGCGCGTACCGGGCGCATCATGCCGCTCAGTTGCATCAGGTGAGCTGTGCTCTGGTCTTCAAGTAGCGCGCTCTGGGTGAAAAGAGCCACCAGGCGCGAACGCGCTGCCCTGGTCCCGGCCAGCGCTTGCTGCGTCTTGCTGGCCGGGACCGCCGGCTGCTTCGCGCTTTCCCAGGCAGGAAGATAGTTGAGATTGCCAGTATCAGGCAACGGTTCCGTCAGTTGCTGCGCCGGGTCCATGCCCACAAAGCGCGTGCGCGCCAGGCGCGGGCGAGTCGTGGACTTGAAAGATTGATCGTCGTTGTGCTGCATACAAACCTCGACCAGAGAAGCATATTTCAATTAATGTAACGGGTTCCCGGCTCATTTTTAACTGCATCTTTCCTTCTGTTCTGGGCGGAAGCAACAGATCGTGGCAGCGGCGCCTGTCCCGGCGCTCGTGATGGTTCCATCGCGCAAAAAAAAGACGGTCACCCGCGAGTCGCGCGTGTTGGCAAACATACAAGGGCCATGATATACTTGCCAGCGAATATAATCGTGGCACATTTTTGATTGGCAGCAATAGAGCAGTCAGTAAGGATAGAGCAATGCCTGGATTGGAAGGGACTTCTCTTGGCCGTTACCGTCTCAAACGGCGCCTGGGTCGAGGCGGCATGGCGGAAGTATACCTGGCCACCGATGAACGAATGCAGCGCGAGGTTGCCGTCAAGGTTGTGAACAGCAGCCACGCGGAATTTGCCGAGCGTTTTTCGCGCGAAGCGCAGGCCATGGGCAATCTGCATCATGAGCACCTTTTGCCGGCCTATGATGTCGGCGAACAGGAGCCGTGGCGCTATCTGGTCATGCGCTACATCGAGCGGGGGACGTTGAGCGATTATCTGAAAAGCAGGCAGGGACCGCTCAGCCTGGAGCATGCCGGCGAGCTTTTGCGCCAGATGGCCAGCGGGCTACAATACGCTCACCAGCGCGGTCTGATTCATCGCGACATCAAACCCTCGAATATTCTCTTGCGCGATGAGCATTATATCTATCTGGCTGATTTTGGCCTGGCCCGCGCGCTGGAGGGCGGCAGCGACCTCACGCAGACGGGTACGCTGCTGGGCACGCCCGAATATATGGCCCCCGAACTGGCCGAAGGGCCAGCCGGTACCAGCGCCGATATCTATGCCCTGGCGATTGTACTGTACCAGATGATCAGCGGACGCCTGCCCTTTCACGGAGATACGGCTATTTCGACCTTCTGGAAGCAGATCCGCGAGACCGCCGTTCCGCCCTCTTTCCATAATCCCGACCTTCCCCCGGCGGTTGATCACGTGCTCGCGCGGGCGCTGGAGAAAGATCCCGCCCTGCGTTATCCCACGCCCCTGGCGCTCTCCCAGGCCTATGATCAGGCGATCAGCGACCTGGAAGAAATGCCTTCGCTCTACGATACCGAGGTCATGGAGGAATCGCCAGAGTCGCCAGTTGTCCCATCCACGCCAGCGCGGACCCCGGTTCAGGCGGAAACGCTGCTCCAGACCACTCCGCCGGAGACGCCGCGTCCGCCAGCGCACATTGACAAACTCTTTCTCCCTGGGGAGCCGGGCACGCCTGCCTCTGCCTCCCAGGAACGGCATATTCACCCGCCCATTTTGCGTTCTTCCCGCCCGGAAGCTTCGTCGCCGCTGCACCAGTTTGAGCAGACCACCGACTACATGCCCACGCGCAAAGCCATCACGCGTCCCGTGTCGCGGCGCCGCCGCAGCAACCGCGTCATCGCCGGTGTTATCATGGGACTGGTTTTTCTCATGATCGTCAGCGGTCTGCTGGCTTACCTCACCGTTCATAGTCGCCAGCAGAACGCGCTTTCCAGTACCGCCACCGCGCAGGCAGTGGCTACCGGCAGCGTCCTGGCCAGCCAGACCCAGCAGGTCGTCGCGACCCACTCGGCTCAGACCGCCGTGGCCGCCACCGCCACCTCGCAGGTGCTCACCAGCACCCACAACACCGAGGCCACCGCCACCGCTCTCACCCACGGCACTCCCGTTTTGAGCGATCCGCTCAGCGGCCAGGATGCCAACAACTGGCCCAACGATGGCGCCAACTGTGCCTTTCAGAATAATCTCTACTTCGTCACCGCCACCGACGCCAATACCTTACAGCCCTGTATCGCCGCCGCCGTCCCGGCCTACAGTGATGCCGCCGTTCAGGTCGATGTCACCCTGATTTCCGTCGCCGACGCCGGCCTGGTCTTTCGCGCCGACGCCTCGCAAAACCAGTTCTACGACTTTGAGGTTACCAATCAGGGCGAATTTTACCTGCGCTACTTCAAGGGTGGTCAGCCCGTCTTCCTGATCCAGAAGACTGCCAGCAACGCCATTCAGGGAGTTGGCAGCAAAAACACCCTCCTGGTCATAGCCAGGGGCGCTAGCTTGCAGCTTTTCATCAACGGCACCTTCGTCGGCAAGGTCCAGGACAGCACCTTCTCCACCGGTCAGATCGGCGTAGCCGCCGGCACCCTGTCCGCCAGCACAGGCGATGCCAGTTTCTCCAATCTGCGCGTCTACTCACTGGCATAACGGGGAAAAGATGAGAGCCAGAGATGTCCTTTCTGCTACCAAAGAACATCCCTGGCTGTAGGGCTGAAGTCTCTAGGAGGCGAGACTTCTCAAGGTTAGTACGCCTCCAGGTTACAGAATCATTGAATTGCCCCACCCCATTCAAAGAAGC
>DASZXF010000646.1:0-2426 GCA_035546055.1 Ktedonobacteraceae bacterium | reverse complement strand
GTCTAAACTGGTGAACCGTTCACCAGACGAGAGGCATCTTTTCTCCTGCTATGCACCGGATGTACATCAGGTTGTCATCCCGAAAAGGTTCGCCCGTCTGAGAAATGAGAGGTCTGTGTACCCACAACGGAAAGGAACGAGTGTCGCATGGCGATCCAACCACCGACCACCTCCCCAGGAACGCCGCCACCGCGCGCGAAAAAAGCCCGTCTGAGCAACTGGAATATGGGGATTGCCAGGACACATCGGCTGACCACCCAACTGGTTGGCATGCAACTCTCCGGGGCCAATCTGCTGGCCTTAACCGTATCAGCGGCCTCGGTCGTTGCCGGAACCGTGTCCCTGGTCGCCCAAAAGTATCCTGGCAACTGGCCCCTGTTGCTCTCCGCTGGCGTCATTGGTCTGGGTCTGGCGCTGTTGATTGAGGGACTCACGCTCGGCTCTCTGATCCGCATCCGACTCGCCAACCGGGCGATCCGTCTGCTCGATGAACAGATCGAACAGGACCAACGCGCGGCGATTGCTGCGCTGCCTTTGCCTGATCCGGCTCTTCCCAACGCCAGACAGGCCATGCGCCAGTACCGGCATACCATTCGTCTGGTTCAGCAGGATGCCCGCCGCAAGCGCCAACACGCGACCAGCCTGCCTCGCCGACAGCGCCGGTTTTCACTCCCGTTTGCCGCGATGGGCGCGCTCTGTAGCGCTGCGGCAGGTGGACTGTTCTATCACACGATTCTGGCTGGATTGGGCCAGATGGAAAGCCTGGCGCTGGCGCTTCTCTTTCCCCTGGTCGTCACCGGAACGTTTGTCTCCTCCGAACTTCACAAAGATGCGCAAGAAGAAGCGATTAAAGAAGGCTTTGGCGGCGGCGCGCTCACCGAAACGGCGATTCGGGAAGAAACGAAGCTGCGTTCAGCACTGGCGGTTCATCAACACGTGCTGGCCTATCTGGAAAAGCCAGAGGCGGAACAGGCCATTGAAGCGGGTGCCCGCTTCCTGCTCCATGACATCCTCACCGAACTCCGTGACACCTCGCGTCAGGTGACACAACAGGTTCTGTTTCCCCAGGGCGCCAGTGAGCCGACACGACAGCTTCCACCGGCCAGGCAGGTGAGCGACGCGACATCCCCTGACACCACCGAGAATGGGGAGACGACACCCGCTGCCGCCACGACTGACAACATGAGCCCCCCTGTCGTTGCGCCAGATGACATGACATCCCCTGACGACGCCAGGGGAAAAGAGACGACACCTGTTGCCGCCATGCCGACAGGTGACATGACATCTCCTGGCGCTACAGCGCCAGGGGGCACGACACGTCCTCCTGCCACTGTTCAGGACCACGACCCGCCACCCTGCGGATGGGAAACAATCAATGGCACGACAGGGCGTCGTTCTGCCGTTTCATCCACGCGCCCACACGCCACGCGCGCTTCTGCCCTGAACGACGCGCCTGGATTGTTGTCAGAGGAACGCCAGGACGCGCCATCCGATGCGCGCCGCCACCACGACACGACTGACGCTTCGCGACCACGCCAAGCGCCATCCCCAGGACAACACACAGTCGTCCAACATGATGCCGTTGCTGACGACACGACAACGTATCAAGACACAACCGTACATCCCGGGCGACCATCTCGTGCGCAAACCGCCCAGGGCGAAGAGCCAGCACCGCGACCAGCGGCGGCCACTCCTGACGCGCTGACGACACAGATTCTGGCGTACCAGATGGCCCATGACACCGCAACACAACGAGAGATAGCACAAGCGCTTGGTGTCGCGGTGCGCACGGTCCAGCGCAGGCTGGCAGCATGGAAACGCCAGCAGAAGATGCGGTAAATGGTATACCTCCGACCTCTTGCTTCTAATAGACGATACACCGAGAGATCGAGAGGAAACAACGAGTGAAACGAGCACCAGGACTGGTGAACCGTTCGCCAGTTGCAACTCCGGCCTGTTCCCGCTTGTCAGGCCGCTTCACCGCCTCTTATTCATCAGGGGAGTACTGGAGAGAGACACCCCGCCACTGTCCTTTTCTCGACCAATACGGCTTCGGTCACTGGTGCTGGTGACGGAAACGACCGGCCAGTGTCCATTGCTCCTTTTTCTCGCGTGTGTACACACCAGCAGAAAAGATCATCGGACCTATGGCTCCTCATCAAAAACGCCTTCCCTCACGTCTACCATCGAACAAGGGCTTCGCGTTGTGACCCCCCGCTGTAACGCGATCCTGCCCCGAAGAAAGGAGATTCATTTGGCGCCCGATTGAGAAAGGAGTCGGCTGATGGCAGACATATCCAGAGGCGACGGGAGGCGATTGCGTCTCTCATGCTCGATCGGTAGCGATGAATGAGGCGCCGATCAAGAACACCCCTTGTCTCAACTGCGGAGCATCGATCAGTTCCCTGCCTGGAAAGCGCTTGCCC
>DASZXF010000645.1:0-1570 GCA_035546055.1 Ktedonobacteraceae bacterium | reverse complement strand
GAATGAATCTTGTGACACAAACGACTCCAACCGCTCTACTGACACGCCTCATCAATTTGTAGATCGATGACAGGTGTGGTTTAATACAAACGATCCTATCAGTAGTATGAGCAACCAGATACCGTTAAACATCACTCATATGGGGGATTTTTTTCCTCTGGTTCCAAAATTGGGAGTGAGATAGGCTCCCAGGAGCATCTATGAACACAACCACCGAAAGTCAACTTCTTGCTGATCTATCCCTCGAAGTCCAGCAGCGCTTTGCCACATTTAACGACCCGGCTCACGGCTGGGAACACGTCAGGCGCGTCTACAACCTGGCACAGCGCATGGCTGGCGAAGAGGGCGCGGATACATTAATTACCGGCTGTGCAGCGCTTTTACACGATATCGGGCGCCTGGTTCATCGCAAGGGCACGCCGCACGCGCTGCTCTCCGTCGAGGAGTCCCACGCCATTCTCAAGCGCTATCCCTTGAGCCAGGAGCAGATCGCGGCTATTCAGCACGCTATCGAGGCCCACAGCTTTAGCCAGGGCATTGAGCCGCGCACACTGGAGGCCCGCGTGGTACGTGATGCCGACCGGCTGGATGGTCTGGGCGCGATTGGCATTCTGCGCTGGGCCATTACCGGCACGATCAAACGCAAGCCGCAAACGCTGAGCTATCATCCCGAAGATCCGTTCGGGGAGCACCGTGAGCTCAATGACCGGCTCTACATGCTTGATCACTTCTACACTAAATTGCTCAAGCTAGAAGAGGGAATGTACACTACCACCGGGCGCGCCCTGGCCCAGCAGCGCACAGCCTATATGCGCACCTATCTACAAGCCTTTAAGACTGAACTGGGGCTATAGCCTCGTGCAGCGCGGCCAGTTGCTTCGCGTGCGTCTGGTCGTGCCGGGGCAAAACGTTGACCAGCTGGTAAAACTTGAGCTGGCCCCATTGGGGATGGCGGAAAGGCCGCTCCCAGGCCTGCGGAGGTAGCGAGCTGAGATACTCGAAAAGCTCCTCACGCCGCGCCGCCATCCCGGCCAGCACCGCGTCAAGCGAGGCTGGAGGCTGGCTTTCCCGCGTCAGGCGCGGCGTCTCTTCCTCAATATCAGGAATGAGAGGATTGTCCTCCTGCTGAATCATCTGCATCTGCTCCAGCGCCAGACCATCGGTAATATAGATATGATACGCCAGCAGCAAGGCCGACCACTCGTCCGGCGCCGGGGTGAGGGTTAGCTGATCGGGACCAAATTTCGCCAGCTGGCTGATGATCTCCAGGCGAGCCGCCACCAGCTTTTGACGTGCCTTTTCAAACGGATTCTCTAACGTTGCCATACTCTTCCTTCCTTCTCCTCCTGACTCCCTGGACCACGCCAGCCGCAGGCCGGCACTCTCCCGACGAACAAACCCGCCGCTATGCCTGTTTTTTGACAAGCTGGCCGTACAGCCGTTCCAGCTCCTCCTGATTATTAAAGTGGAGAACCAGCGTCCCCTTGCCTTTCGCGTTATATTTTAGATCGACCTTCACCGTCAGCGCATCGCGGAACTGCGCCTCCAGATCCTCGATGTCCGCCGAGCG
>DASZXF010000644.1:0-4013 GCA_035546055.1 Ktedonobacteraceae bacterium | reverse complement strand
TGAGGTTTCAGAGAAAGAGCGAACTACTTCTTTTCGTCAGCGAGGACACTTGCGTGTGTATCTGGCCGCTGCCGCCGGGGCCGGCAAGACCTACGCGATGCTCAATGAATGACAGCGGCGCCAGAGTCGGGGGACCGACGTGGTGGTTGGCTATGTCGAAACGCATGGCCGCCCTCAAACCCAGGCGCAATTAGGCGATCTGGAGGTGCTTCCTCGCAAACGTGTGACCTATCGGGGGGTGGACCTGGAGGAGATGGACCTGGAGGAGATTCTCGTGCGCCATCCCCACGTAGTGCTGGTGGATGAGCTAGCGCATACCAACGTACCAGGGTTCCGGCATCACAAGCGCTATCAGGATGTGCTGGAGATCCTGGATGCGGGCATCAGTGTCATCACGACTCTCAATATTCAGCACCTGGAGAGCCTCAACGACTGGGTGGCGAGCATTACAGGTATTCGGGTGCGGGAAACGTTGCCTGATCGAATCCTGGACCAGGCTGACGAGGTGGAACTGATCGATATTTCCCCCGATGCTCTGCGCCAGCGCATGCGGCATGGCAATATTTATCCTCCCGAACGCATTGGGCCAGCCCTCCAGAACTTTTTCCGCGAGGGGAATCTGACTGCCTTACGCGAACTGGCGCTTCGGCGGGTAGCAGAGAAGACCGAGGCGCAGCTTGAGCAATACATGACCGAGCATGGGATTACCGAACACTGGCCCGCAACCGAACGGGTTCTTGTTGGGTTTGACCACCGTCCACATACGCGCCAGGTCATCCGCGATGCCTGGCGCCTGGCTCATGGGCTACACGCGGATCTGCTGGCAGTATCCATCCAGCCCGCAGGCTATCGCGCCTTCACCGGAAAACTGATGAGCATGCTGCGCCATGGGACGGATGCCCATCAGCAACAAGAAGCAGATCAGCGGCGTTTGCAAGAACACGCGATCTTCGCGGAAGACCTGGGGGCCGAAGTGCTCCAGGTCAGGAGTCGGGATATTGCCAGAACATTGGTAGAGATCGCGCAAAAACGCCAGGTAACGCAGATTGTCCTGGGACAGCCCGCGCGCAGCCGCTGGGAAGAGATCCTGCGTGGATCGATTACGAATCGTCTGCTGCGCCTCTCCCGCGATATCGATATCTACCTGGTTCCTTGGCAAGAAGACTGAGGGGATACCTGGATGCTGGCGATTCGGGCAACCCTCATGCTATCATAATGGTGTTATGAACCAGTTGGAACACATTTTTTCAACTATCATCCAGCAACCAGCGAACGGGAAGCAGGTACAGTCGTGGAAGCGTTCCTGCTGGGATGTGTTGTTGGCCCTGACAGGCACCATGGCCATTACCTTGCTGATTGACAGCTTCGGCCTCAAACGGGTTCCAAATATCTCTCTCATCTATCTGCTGGCGGTGCTCATTTTGGGGAGCCGGAGAGGGCTTTTTGCTGCGGTTCTCTCGGCGGTGGTAGCTTTTCTCTCTTTTGATTTCTTCCTGGTTGAGCCGCTGTACACGTTTTCTATTCGAGATCCTGGGGAATGGCTGGCCCTGGGCATCTTTCTCTTCGCGGCAATTATCACCGGGCAACTGGCGGCGGCTCTGCGTTTGCGCGCAGAACAGGCGCGTCAGCGCGAGCAGGAGACGCGCGTACTCTATGAATTATTGCGGGATACCAATCAAGCAGAACACCTGGATCACCAGTTGGAGGTGATTGCTCGTCGTGTTGTGGAGGTGTTTGGCGCACGCGGGGTGCGCGACTGCCTGATCTTGTTGCCGGATGAGAAGGGCGAGCCAGTGCTGCGTGCCAGCGCGCGGCGGACATTGGAGAACAGTCAGCTAACGTCTGATGAACGGACAACGGCGGCCTGGGTCATGCGCGAGGGGCAGACGGTCGATTTTTACGACCTGGCGCAGCTTTCTCGCAAGTCTGCGGGCTATTCGCCACGGGTCGTTATCCGCAGTACAGCCATGTCCCAACATTCGCGCAGCTACCTCAGCCTGATCCCCCTCAAGACCGGTCAGAAAATCGGCGGCGTGCTCTGCCTTTTGATCGAGGATGATCCGCGCCGTTTTACTAATGAGAAGCGCCTGGGCAGCGAGGCCGACCGTTCTGATCCACGCTCGACCTTTTTCTGGGCCTTTGTCGATCAGGCTGCCTCGATGATTGAGCACGCGCGCCTGCGCCGCGAGAGTTTGCAGGTAGAGGTGCTCCAGAGAACAGACGCCCTGAGAGCCGCGCTTCTCTCATCGGTATCACACGATCTACGCACGCCCTTGACCTCGATCAAGGCAGCGGCCAGCAGTCTTTTGCAGGATGATGTACCATGGAGTGACGAAGAGCGGCACAGCTTTACGCAGGCTATTGAGCACGAGGCCGACCGCCTGAATCGCCTGGTGGAGAATCTGCTGGATATGTCGCGCATCGAGGGAGGAGCGCTCAAGCCGGAGAAAGAGTGGTATCCCATTGGTGAGTTGTTGCACGATGTGACAGGCCGGATGCAGCCGCTTTTGCAGGGGCGCCAGGTGAGCGTGACCGTACCCGCAGATCTGCCTCCGGTTGAGCTGGATTATATGATGATCGACCAGGTGGTGACGAATATCCTGGAGAACGCGCTGCGCTATACGCCAGCGGGTTCTCCGCTGGAAATACACGCGGAAACCACAACCACAGAGATGTGTGTCTCAGTGGCGGATCGCGGACCTGGTATCCCGGCGAGCGATCTTGCGCGCGTCTTCGACAAGTTTTATCGTGTGATGGATCGCACACGCCAGACAGGGGCAACGGGAGGTACAGGCGTGGGCCTTTCTGTTTGTCGCGGATTGATTGAAGCGCATGGTGGGCGCATCTGGGCCGCAAATCGCCAGGGTGGAGGGGCGATTTTTCACTTCACCTTACCCATACCTCGACCCGAGGAGATCCTGGCAGAAACAGAGGAAGCGTTTTCATGAGTAAAAGTGGCGCACGTATTCTGGTTGTTGATGACGAAAAAGAGATCTTGCGCGCGCTCCAGCGCAACCTGTCCGCTCACGGCTACGAGATTTTTACCGCCAGCAGTGGTGAGCAGGCGCTCGACGAGATCGCGCTGCACCGGCCAGATCTGATGGTGCTTGACCTGGGCCTGCCTGGCATGAGCGGACTGGAGGTGTGCAAAGCCGTGCGCGCGCAATCGAATCTGCCGATCATTGTGCTCTCGGTCAAGGATAGCGAACGAGATAAAGTGTTGGCGCTTGATCTCGGGGCCGACGATTACGTTTCCAAGCCTTTCGGTATGAATGAAGTCCTGGCGCGTATCCGAGTTGCCCTGCGCCACAGCGCGCAGGTCCAGGCCGGGACAGAGCCCATTTTTGCCGCCGGAAGCTTGAAAGTGGATTTCGCCCAGCGGATCGTGACCGTCAATGGCGCCGAGGTCAGGCTGACGCCGACCGAGTACGATTTGCTCAAAGCGCTGATCAAAAACAGCGGCAAGATCATGACCCGCCAGATGCTACTCTCCCAGGTCTGGGGAGCTGGCTACGGCGCGGATGCTCATTACCTGCATGTCTACATCGGCCAGCTGCGCCGGAAAATCGAACCAGATCCAGCCCATCCTCGCTTCATCCTGACCATCTCAGGCGTGGGCTATCGCTTTAACAGCGACGATTGATAGTAAAGCCAGCGTATACCTGGGCCAGATAGCATTGACCGACTCCCAACCAGGCTGTACACCCTGATACATTTCTTCCTGTGGCACGCTGCGTAGCGCAGGGAAAAAGCCGCGTGAAACACGTTTTTCTCTTGTATTCGAGCTTTTATTGATGGAAAATGGAGAAGAGGCAGCAGCGCCTTGACGCCATGCTGCTTTTTGTCTATACTCAATAATTGAGTACTCAGTAATTGAGTTCATGTCACCGCCAGTCCAGATCGAACGCTTCATCGTCCTGGCGGTGACAATCGTCTGACACAACCGAGAAGAAGCGTTTCTGGCGGACCCGCTTCTGGTTGGCCTGGCCACATCCTATGAAGAAGGAATGTCC
>DASZXF010000643.1:0-31436 GCA_035546055.1 Ktedonobacteraceae bacterium | reverse complement strand
CTCAACGGCATCAAAAGAGGGGAGAGGGGCTCAACAAGGGGTAGGGGCTGCCTCAAAAACATCAGGGATGACTCATGGAGAAGCTTTTATCGTTCCAGGAGTACGCGTATTTTGAGCGCGATTTGCAGAGAGAGGCGGAGTTCGGCGTCTTCCAGAGAGCGGCCCAGCAACTCTTCAATGCGACTGAGGCGGTAGAGCAGCGAGTTGCGGTGCAGATGCATCACGCGCGCGGTTTCGCTCAGATTGCCATTGCAGCGGAAGAAGCCTTCCAGTGTTTCCAGCAGGGCTTGATTGCCGCGATTGTCCGCATCCAGCAGCGGGCCGAGGGTTTCCTGGTAGAAGTCCAGCAGCGTCTGTTCGCCGTAGAGAGGAAACAGCAGGCGATAGATACCCAGACGGGCGAACGAATGAAGCTTGCCCTCACCAAACAGTCGGCGGCCAATTTCTAGCGCCTGCTGGGCTTCGCGCCATGCCTGCGGGATCGCCTGGATGCTCCTGGCAATCTGACCGATGCCGCCCGAATAGGAGAGCCGCTGACGCGTATTCTGGGGCTGTAGACGCGCCCGGGTGCGTTCCAGACTGCTGAGGATACTCTGCTCGTCGGGTGCTCCGCCATCCTGCTCATAGTTTGTCGTTGTCCTGGTGGTAGGTAGAAGCGCCAGGACGCGGCGGGGTTCGTGAATCACCCAGGCTGTAGGCCAGGTGCGCAGCAACTCCTCGCGCATCCGTCTGCTCCATTGGGCATGGGGACTGCTGGTCGTATAGGACATCTCTTCAAGGGCCAGTTCAAAGATCACCACCGCCTGGGGAATGCTCAGGTCGTGGCCGAGCAGGCGCGCGCGTACCAGCATTTCCTCGGCCTGCTGATAGTTGCCCTGCATTACATCCATAAAGGCTTCGCTCTGGTAGCGACTCTCAACTCGACTGCGTTCGCGCTCACGGGCAAATTCCAGCGAGAGGATCGGGGCCACCTGGCCCATAACCAGGCGTTCCAGGTGATCAAAATGATCAGCGCTACCGATCAGGGAGAGATAGCCCACCACCTCTTGAGGAATCTGAATGGGCAGCGTCACCCGCGTCAACCCCTGTTTCTGGAGCATCTCATCGCTCAAAAGACCCGGAGGCGCCTGGTCTTCCAGATCGGGGGGCGCTGCCTGCAAAAGAATCTCCTGGCTGGCGTCCTGCAGGACGACCCATTTGTCGCACACCCTGGCCAGATGTTTGCAGACACCCTCAATGCCCGCCCCCTGAATGCTCAGTTGCATCAACTGGTGAGAAATCTCGCTGGCCTGACGCTCGATTTCTCCCCGAAAGCTGACCACAAA
This sequence comes from Ktedonobacteraceae bacterium, assembly GCA_035546055.1. Lineage (GTDB taxonomy): Bacteria > Chloroflexota > Ktedonobacteria > Ktedonobacterales > Ktedonobacteraceae > Paraktedonobacter. The sequence goes on along the minus strand of DASZXF010000643.1, from coordinate 30,111 downwards.
GGTAATCACATCGCGTTCGATCTCCTCAAGAGGCGCGTTGAGCGGCAGCAGTAGCAGCGGCAGGTGGAGCTGATCAGCGCAGGCGATAGCCTCCGCGCCCAGCGCCTCGGCGGTAGGCGCCGCCACCGCCACCGCTGCCACTCGCTCGCGATGCAGACTTTTCAGCAAATGGGGCAGCGTTTCATCCAGTCGGCGCAGTTGAGCCAGCCCCAGCAGGGCAAGCTCTCCCCCGCGCACGCTTTCAAAGGCCGGGAGACGCGCGCGCATACGCATGGCCCAGGTGACTCGCCGATCCAGACCCTCGCCGCCCGCGACCAGGTGAGCCTCGCGCGAGACGAGCAGCGTCATGATATTGCGGACCGAGGCCGAGGATATTGGGGATGGAGAACCGCTCATGTATTTCGCTCTCGAAGGATATCAGGGCCAGCCGGGCTGGCCCAAAAGGGAAGCGCGGCGATTATCGCCGCGCTGTCGTAGCAGGCGTGCCACTACTTTTCTGCGCCTTGCGTTTCGCTTCAGCCTTGCGGGCTTTCGCGAGGTGTTTATGCCAGGCCACACGTTTTGTTTTATTCATGTGATGCATCTTTCCTTTCTCTCTAATTTACTCTTCGAGATCGCCCGAGTCTTCAAAATCGATCTCGTTCATCTCTTCAGTCTCATCACCGCCATCATAATACTCATCGTCTCCAGTCATTTCGTCCTCTTCATCGCGGTCGTGACGCAGCATACTATCCTTAATATACGCCCGGATCGTATCTCCACCACCCTGCGAGGGGAAGCTGACTTTGCCAAACATGCTGGGATGCTGGTATTCTTCGCGAATAATCAGGCGCACCTGGCCGTGTTCCATCGCCAGAATAGCCGCCGCGTAGCGGTTGCCGCCCTCCATGAATTGAATCAGGCGGTTGGCCAGGCGCGGCTCAAGCTGCCCGATCTTTTCGTTCGCGCTGTTGAACACGAACAGCGAATGACTGTTCTGGCGCAATTGTACTTTATCACCCACCGCCACACGGGCCAGAATATTGGCCGAGGCCAGGTCAATCAGTTCGGTCACACCGGTTTTGCCCGTTTCCTCAATGAAGAGTTGCGGATCAATGTGCCCGCTGCCCAGGTGGATGTGCGCGTTGCTCTCCTCCAAAAGCGCCAGCCGATCCAGGTTTTTTCTGGCAATGGTATTTTTCGGGCTGTAGAGCAGCGTTTGCGAATAAGCGTCGCGCGCCTCTGCGTACTGGCCCAGTTCACTGTAGGCTTTGCCCAGACGGTTATAGGCGTCCGGCTCGGTGGGGAACAATTGCAGAATGTTCTTGTTCGTCACCACCGCCTCTTCCCACTGACTGGTTCCGGCCTGTTTGATGGCAAGATCCGTCCACTGTTTCTTTAGCCGCGCTTTCTCTTCAGCAGATTGTGCTTGTGCCATAAATCTCTCCTCTTTCGATCCCTGTTCAATCCCTGTCTCGCGTACTTAACCCGTACTGCCGACATTAACCCGCATATTATAACGTAATTGCGCAACCTTGCAAGGACCAGGAGGTGGCTTTTTCGATCTTTACCTGAATCAGGTCTCCTGGTTGGATCTGACGCGGCGTGGCGATACTGCCATCCGATGACTGTTCGGCTTCCGGCTGGGGGAAAAACACCAGTTTGTTGGTGCGATTGCGCCCCTGCCACTGCTGGCGTCCGTGGCTGGTGTTGGTTTTTTCCACCAGTACCTCTTCGACTTTTCCCACCAGTTCCTGGTTGATCTCAAAGGCAATGCGGGCCTGGACCTCTTCCAGCGCGTGCAAGCGGCGCATCTTTTCCGCGTGCGGAACGTCATCTTCCCAGCGAGCCGCCACTGTGCCGGGGCGGACCGAGTACGCCGCCACATGCACCACATCAAAGCGAATCTCTTCCAGCAGATCCAGCGTGTGCTGGAACTCCTCTTCCGTCTCTCCGCAGAAGCCGACAATGATATCAGTCGAAAGCGAAATGCCCGGCCAGAGCTCACGTACGCGCTGAATGCGCTCGCGATACTCATGCAGCGTATATCCGCGCTTCATACGGGCCAGGCAGGCATCGTCGCCGGACTGCACTGGAATGTTCAGATGCTCGCAGACTTTGGGCAATTGAGCCATGCGGGCGATCATGCTGTCGGTCATGTGGCGCGGATAAGAGGTCATAAAGCGAAGGCGTTGCAGACCTTCAATGGCGCTGAGGCTCTCCATCAGATCGGCCAGATCCGGCTTGTCAGGCAGATCCAGGCCATAGGCTTCAATGGTCTGACCGAGCAGAGTCAGCTCCTTCGCGCCCTTTGCCACCAGCGTACTCGCCTCGGCCACCAGTTCATCCACCGGACGGCTGCGCTCGCGTCCGCGCCGATAGGGCACAATACAATAGGTACAGACCTTATTACAACCCAGCACTACAGGCAACCAGGCGGTTGGATTGCTGCTTGTTTGTTCAACGTGGGTAGGATAATGCGCAATGCGCTCGCCGGGTTTCGGCGTAATCGCCATTGGCAGGACCGTGCGTTTGCCCGTCAACGGCAGATTAAAGGCCGCAATCGTCGGCTGAGCAGGTTCCGGCGCCGGAGCCTCCTCTCCCGGTGGCAAGAAATCCACATCCAGGCAGCCCGCCCCCGAAATAGGCGTCCAGCGCTCCTCCAGGAAGCGTGGCAGGATATCCGCCTGTTCAACCTTCATAAACAGATCAATGTGCGGATAGCGCTTGCTCAGTTCATCGATTGTTTTTTGATTACCGATCATACAACCCATCAGAGCCACCAGCAGATCATCGCGTCGTTCTTTCGCGTATTTCAATTGGGCGAGCTGGTTATGGGCCTTCTCCTCCGGCGCCTTGCGCACACTACAGGTATTGAGTATCACCAGGTTGGCTCTCTCCATACTGGTTTCCTCCCAGCCCATTTCATCCAACAGAGCCTGGATACGCTGAGAATCAGCCTGGTTCATCTGGCAGCCAACCGTCCAGATATGATACTTTCCTCGTGCAATCGAGGTTGTCGTCATGATATTGCCCCTCTCCGAGCAGTTACAGATCTATGCTACGCACTTGCTTCTATGTATGTACGGCTGATGCGCGTTTCTGCGCTGGCTATGGTCAATTTTGCCTGGATTCAAGGTCATTATTATAGTTCCAAATGAAGAAGAATGCTAGTCCCTTTTTGGGGAACATTTGCCAGGAGTGGCCATGTATCCCTGATTCCGGCGCTTCTCCACTTTTGATCGGATCGAGATTCAAGCAATGATCGGCTTCAGGCTGTTATATACCTGAAGTAAAAGGGGGCTTTTGGTAGTCTTTCAGGGGGCTACGGGACGGGGTGTGTCCTTTTTTTCTGGAAAAGAGAAAAAGCACCAGTGCGCTCTGGAGGCTTATTCAAAGCGCTTGCTTGTCTGCTACAAAACAAAAAGTTCTATGCTTGAAAGAGTTTGACATCTTTAAATTCGTATGCTATATTAGCTGGCATATCAAAGCTATCTTGCCTTTCCAGGATGGATAGTATATCTGTGAGTTGCGCCGCCGTTGTGCCTATAGAACGTAAGCGGTGCATTTTTCTATAGCCTTGATCGCCTTTAGCTCTTTCCAGAAAAGATCTCGCTGGAGGGGGAGAATACTGACAATAGCTTTTCCATTCACCGGTGAGTTTTTGCGCATTTCCGACGTATATATTCGCATAGGGGTGTGCCTTCCCTTTTCAGGGGTCAACAGGGTATAATCTCTAGGCCTTCCCTAAATTGGGTTTTTGTTCGGTATTACTGAAGGAGGCTAGCAATAGCATGACAAAGCGCTTGTCACGTTTATTTGCCCTGGCTTTAGGTATGTCCCTTGTGATGGGTATACTTGCGGCCTGTGGCTCTGGCACGACAGGCACCACCACAACTTCCTCCACGATCACGATTAAGATCGCCACGGAGTTGCCTGTGAGTGGTGCTGATGCAAGTAGCGGTAAACCGGCTGAAAACGGCGCGCATATGGCCGTTGATGAAGCCAATGCCGATCCTAATTTTCTCCCCGGTTATAAATTCGAGTTTGATCCCCAGGACGATGTTGGTGCCAGCGGTATCCATGATCCTTCCGTTGGTGCGAAGAACGTGACCTCTCTGATCAGTGATGCGCTGGTTGCCGGTATTGTTGGGCCTTTCAACAGTAACGTGGCGAAGTCTGAGATGCCTATCACCAACCAGGCTCCTATCGTGCAGATCAGCCCGGCCAACACCAACACCTGCCTGACGCAGGAAGGCGCGGATATTGGCTGCTCTGGCGCGGATGATCTCATTCCCACCCTGCGCCCGACTGGAAAAGTCACCTATTTCCGTGTGGCGACGACTGACAGCAACCAGGGTCCGGTGGGCGCGGATTTCGCCTTTAAGAAACTGAACCTCAAGTCGGTGTACATCATTGATGATACCGAAGTATATGGTACCGGTCTGGCGGCTGCCTTCGAGAAAGAGTTCAACAAGCTCGGTGGTAAGGTTCTTGGCCATGACAGCATCAAGTCGACGACTGACTACACCCAGGAGTTGACCAAGATTGCCGCTGCCAAGCCCGATGTCATTTACTTTGCTGGCCTTGACTCGACCGGTGGTATCAACATTCGCAAACAGATGGTAGGCATTCCGGCGCTGGCCAATGTCCCGTTCATTGGCGGTGATGGTCTGCAGACCAGCTCCATGGCGAGCGCCATCGGCACCGGCAAAGGTGGCCCGGTGTACGCGACCGTGGCGACGGTTGATCCTACGCAGTTGCCTTCGGCCAAGGATTTCCTGACGAAGTACAACGCCAAGTATCCGAACGCCTATGGTGCGTATGCTGCCGCTGGTTATGACTGCGCCAAGATCATTCTCCTGGCCGTCAAAGCCGCTGTCCAGGCCGGTGCGAAAGCTCCGACCAGTTCCGCTGATACCGATACGGCCAAGACCTTCCGTCAGGCGGTGATTGATCAGGTCGCCAAGATTGATTACAATGGTGTGACGGGGCATCAGAGCTTTGACAAGAATGGTGACACGTCGGCCAAGACCATCACGATCTTCCAACTGGCGGATGTCAACGGCAAGCCAGACTGGAAATATGCAGATGCTATCACGTTGTAAAATGTGATAGGGGCTGCTGGTCTGTCCTGGCGCTGAGCCATAGCTGCTCGGCGCCAGGAAGCGCGTTTCCTGATTTGTAATCTACAAAGGGGGGAGCCTCACAGATTGCTCTTTAGCCTATCTGTCGGGCTACCCCTTTTCTATCTTTGAGCCAGTGTGCGTTTTAACCTGTCATAAGCCCCACAAATCTTCAGGAAGTTCGGAGGCAGCACTCTATGAGTTTGAGTTTGTTTCTGCAATTGGTGATCGTGGGATTGGTCAGCGGATCGATTTATGGACTGATCGCTCTCGGATATACGATGGTCTATGGTATTATCGAACTGATCAATTTTGCTCACGGTGATATTTTTATGATGGGCACGATGATTACAATTGTGCTTTTTCGTCTGCTGGGCGTCAATGATACGCATCCGCCAACGGGATTGGCGCTGGTGGGTATCCTGATCCTGGCTTTTGTGGTATCCATGGTTGCCTGCGCAGTAATCGGCGTGGTGACTGAACGCATCGCCTATCGTCCGTTGCGCAATGCTCCGCGCCTGGCGCCGTTGATTTCGGCGATTGGTGTGTCGCTGGTGCTGGAAGATGTGGGCAAGCTCTGGAATGGCCTGAGTCCAATTGGCTTCCCGCAAATTTTCCCCAGCACTCACCTGGTGATGGGACCGCTCCAGATCGACACCATCGACATTTTTATTATTGTGGTCGCAGTTTTGCTGATGGCCGGTCTGCAATGGTTGGTGATGGGCACGCGCCTGGGACGTGCGATGCGTGCGGTGGCGCAAGACCGCGAGGCAGCGGCCTTGATGGGGGTGAACGTGGATCGCATTATTTCCGTCACCTTCTTTATCGGCGCGGGCCTGGCGGGCGCGGCGGCGGTGATCTATGGCCTGAAATTTGGTACGACGGTCTTCTATCTTGGTTTCACGCTCGGCTTGATTGCCTTTACGGCAGCGGTTCTGGGAGGTATCGGTAATCTGGTAGGAGCCATGCTGGGGAGCCTGATTATCGGTCTGGTCCAGGCGTTTGCTGTCGTCATTCCTGACTCGTTTAACCCGGCATCACATGGCATTGGTTTGCCGCACGGAGGCGGTGCCTGGATCGAGGCCATTATCTTTGCCATTTTGATCTTGATCCTGGTCTTTCGTCCCTCTGGTCTGCTCGGACAGAATGTACCTGATAAGGTGTGATCTGTGGCAGGCAGCGTGGTGTCAGGAGTTGCTTCCTGGTACGATCTTTGAGAAACGAGGTGAAGGCGTCTATGTCTGTCACAACAACCCAAAACTTTGCCGGCCTTCTGCGGCCAGAGCGCGAATTGCGCGCTCTGCTGGTCAGGTGGCTGGTGGCGCTGCTGGTTCCTCTGCTGATCTTTACCTTTATCTGGCAGGGTGACGCGGTGATTAATAATGTGCTGCTGGGTTTTATGAATCCGGCGCACGCGACGACATCGGCAGATAAGGCCATTGAGTCGGGCCTGTTTATGATTGTGCTCTATGCCCTGGTGATTATGCTGGCGGGCTATCTGGTGGCTTCTGATAGTGGCCGGCGCAAAACCGCCAATATCTGGTTTGACTCGCTGTTATTTGCCGTGGTGCCGATTTTTCTCATCAGTCTGCTGAATGACATTGTGCTGGGCATTGCGGTTGCCAGCATTGTGTGGGCTCTTTTCTTTTCGGTCAGGAAGTGGCTCAAATTTTTGTCCGAGCCGCCTGTGACCGAGAATTTGCCAGTGATTTCCGATGCTGAATTACGCCGGCGCGCGGTGATGGGAAGTTTCTGGCTGGGCCTGATTCTGGCGGTGATCTGGCTGGTGGTGGATGTGATCTTTTTCGCGAGCGGTTCGCTCCAGGCGGAATTGCTGATCTTCTCGCTTGTGCGCACAGTGGTTTTGCCCGTGGGCGCGTTTTTTCTGGGTTTGCTGGCGGCGAAAATCGCGCAACGCTACACCGTTGCGGCTTTTGCGCGCCGCAATGCGCAGGTTGAGGCGCGCACCCGGCATAAGACCCGCCTGGAGTCCAAACGCGTGGTGCCCAATGATGCGCCGCTGCGCAGTTCAGGCGCCAGAAATTTTTACCTGGCCTTGCTGGTCGCTTTTCTGCTGGTCTACCCTGCCCTGGACCCCTATCTCTTTAGCTATGGCACCAGCGGACGTATCGCGGGCTATGGTGACGCCGGGTACTATGTGATCCTGGCCCTGGGCCTGAACATCGTGGTTGGTTTCGCCGGTCTGCTGGATCTGGGCTACGTGGCCTTTTTTGCCATTGGTTCCTACGTCTGGGGCATTATTGGTTCGACCCAGCTGGGCCTGATTATCAATGTTGTCTTTAATCCGACCCTGCTCTCCTGGCTTTTCTGGCCCATGCTGATCATTTCCGCGCTTATCGCGGCTCTCTGGGGCGTCTTGCTCGGCGCTCCGACCTTGCGTCTGCGCGGTGACTACCTGGCCATCGTCACGCTGGGCTTTGGCGAAATCGTACCTATCGTTGTGCGCAACCTGGATCAGTTGACCAACGGCACGAACGGCCTGGTCGGTATTCATTCCCCTGCCCTCTTTGGCCTCGACTGGTCGGTTACGACGCCGGTTCCTTACTATTACCTGATTCTGGCCTTGATCGTCCTGGTTATCTTCGCCAATGTGCGCCTGCGCGACTCGCGGCTGGGCCGCGCCTGGGTGGCGCTGCGCGAGGATGAGATCGCGGCGGCCTCTTCTGGCATTAACCTGCGCAATACCAAATTGCTGGCCTTTGGCGCGGGCGCCTTCTTCGCGGGTATCGCGGGCGCCTATCATTCGGCCAAGCTGGGCGGCGTCTCTCCTGATGCCTTTAGCTATGGCGACTCGGTGATTTTTCTGGCCATGGTGGTCATCGGTGGCCTGGGCAGCATTCCCGGCGTGATGGTCGGCGCCATAGCGGTGTACGCCATTAACGTCCTGATCCTGGGGCAGCTCGATACCATGGCGACTGATCCTTCGACTTTCATCTACCCGCTGTCCCATTTTATTACGCAGTTCATACCAGGCTTTACTTTTGGCAATATCCGCAATCTGACCTTCGGGGTTATCCTGATTGTGATTATGATTTTCCGCCCGGAAGGATTGATCCCAAGCGCCCGCCGCAAACGCGAACTGCACAAAGATCAGGACGCTGAAGAACCCGATGTGCTGGAGACGCTGGATGTTACGCCTTCTGATCCTGCTTTTGAAGCAGAGGTGCGCGTCGAATGAGTAAACACTATCGGTTCTGCGAAAAAAGAGCGCCCCTGACAGGAGCGGAAATGATAAAAGGAGATCTGTTATGAGTACGCGCGAGGTAGAGACTCTGGCGGCGGAGGGCGTAGGGCCAGGTACCCCTTTGCTGGAATTGCGCAACGTGACAAAACGCTTCGGCGGTCTGGCCGCTGTTCAGGATGTCAGTCTGCGTATTATGCCGGGCGAGATTATCAGCGTGATCGGTCCTAACGGCGCGGGCAAAACCACCGTGTTTAACCTCATCACCGGGATTTATCGCGTTACCTCCGGCGATATTCTGCTGGAGGGTAAAACGCTGTCGGGCCTCAGTCCTGATCATATCGTGCGCCGGGGCATTACACGCACCTTCCAGAATATTCGCCTGTTCAACAACATGACTGTGCTGGAAAACGTTATGGTGGGCTGCCATACGCGCCTCAAGTCGTCGGTCCTGGGCGCGCTCTTTCGCCCGCCCAGGGTCAGGCGGGAAGAAGAAGAAGCGCGCGATCAGGCCATTGAACTGCTCAGCTTCTTTGGCGCGGAACTGGTCGAGCGCCAGGATGAATATGTGCTCAACCTTTCCTATGCCGAAAAACGCCGCGTAGAGATTGCGCGCGCCCTGGCCGCCAAACCCAAGATTTTGCTGCTGGATGAGCCAACCGCCGGCATGAACGAAAATGAAACCCTGGATGCGGTCAAGTACATCAGGCGCCTGCGCGATGAACTGGGCGTGACCATTCTGTTGATCGAGCACAAGCTGGCTGTGACCATGGGCATGTCTGACCGCATCGCCGTGCTTGACTATGGGCGCAAGATCGCCGAAGACGTGCCCGATGTTGTTCGGCATGACGAGCGAGTGATCGCGGCCTATCTTGGCCGGCCCACGAACACGGATCAGGAACAGCCCGCCGCCGAATAGACTCCCTGGCCAGGGCGAGAAGAGACGAAAGCCGCTGCTTTCAGGGAAGAAGACAGGCATTTTCAGCATAAGAGGGTACTATGTTAAAATTACTAGATGTCGATACCTATTATGGCCCCAGCCAGGTTTTGCACGGGGTATCGCTTGAGGTGAAGCAGGGAGAGATTGTTTGCCTGCTTGGCGCGAACGCGGCTGGTAAGACGACGACCATGAAAACGATTTTCGGTCTGGTCCATCCCCGACACGGGTCTGTGACATTTGAGAATCGCTCGATTGAGCGCGATCCGGCGGATAAGATCGTCACTATGGGCATGGCCCTGGTTCCCGAAGGGCGCCGCATCTTTTCGCGTATGTCGGTGCTGGAAAATCTGGAAATGGGCGCCTACACGCGCAATAGTCGCGCGCAGGTGAAGCAGGACATTGAGCATGTTTGCCAGATTTTTCCGCGTTTGAAGGAGCGCCTCAAACAGATGGCCGGCACCATGTCCGGCGGTGAACAGCAAATGCTGGCCATGGCTCGCGCGCTGATGTCCCATCCACGTTTGATCTGCATGGATGAGCCGTCAATGGGTCTTTCACCAATTCTGGTGCAGACGGTTTTTGACACCATCAAACGTATTCGTGATGAAGGTGTGACGGTTTTTCTGGTGGAACAAAACGCCTCGATGGCCCTCAGCCTGGCTGACCGGGGTTACGTGCTTCAGACAGGGAAAGTTGTGCTCAGCGACACGGCAGCCAATCTGTTGACCAACGATCTGGTGCGCCAGGCGTATCTCGGCGGAGCATAAGCATACGCAGCGCTTGTGTAAGCAAGGAGGGAAACAGTCGCGCGACTGTTCCCTCCTTGCTTACACAAGCGTTATCCTGGCTCTTTATGAGGCTCGGACTATCTGGCGTCCAGGCGTCGATGCAACTCCTCGATGCGCGCAATCACTTCTTCCAGGGTGCTGACGCCGAGTTCTTCCATATCCTCCCGTAAGCTCTCCAACATTTCCAGGCGTTCCATCTCGCTATATTCATCGCTCTCCTCCTCGTCATCCCAGGCGTCATTATGGGGAAGATGTTTCTGCTTGTCGGATCTGGAACTCATGCTGCTCAAGCAACCTCCTGTCTTTTTAGCGGCCTTTGCCTTGCCAGCTCGGCCATTCTGCGCCTTTTATTATAGACCTTCGCGCGCACGAAGACAACGCTTTGCCATACTATTCCCCATGCCAGAGCTGGCGCATTTCCTCGCAGCGTTCCAGCAGTTCTTTGAGCGAACCCTCGTCCTCGATCTGGCCGTTTTTAAGGACAATAACATGGTCAGCGCGCTGGAGAACCAGTTTGCGGTGCGAAACGACCAGGTAAGTACAGGAACGTGTCGCAAAGAGGCGCTGCCAGAGCAGTTGTTCGGTTTCGACATCGAGCGCGCTGGAAAGATCGTCGAATACCAGCAATTCCACCTCGCGCGCCAGCATACGCGCCGCCGCCGCGCGCTGGATTTGTCCGCCCGATAGTTTCACACCTTTGGAGCCAATCATCGTATCCAGTCCCTTTTCAAAGCCCGCGACATCCTGCTCCAGCACGGCTGTGTGGATGGCGCGTTGCAGATCGGTGTCCTCCGCGCGCAGACCCAGCAGGATATTGGCTTTGAGCGTTTCGCTAAAAAGGCGTGGAACCTGCGCGGTATAGGCGCTGCGTGGCGGCACGAAAAAGCTGGCCGGGTCATGGATCGCCCGCTGATTCCAGGTAATAATCCCCTGCTCTCTGGGCAATAAGCCCAGCAGCGTTTGCAAAAGCGTTGTCTTGCCGGAGCCCACGCGACCTGTGATGACTGTCAGCGTACCGCGTGGCAGGCTCAGATGGATATTTTCAATGCCCGAACCTCCTGGGCGATGATGATAGGTCAATGCGCTGACTTCCAGGTGCTTCAGGTAGTCCTCTGGCTGCTTGCGCACAGGCTCAGGCTCGGCCAACTCGCCCTTGAGCGGGAGCGCATCGGTCGCGGCCCCTGTGGCAGTTGGGGCTCCCTGCAAAAGCCGCGTCAGACGCTCCAGGGAGATATTGACCTGGGCGACCTGGGCCATGAGCAGACCAAGCACTTCAATGCATTCTCCCACCGTTTCCAGGTAGCTGATAAAGATGGCCAGATCGCCCGTTCTTATGTGGGCTGCCGGCTGCGCGGCCAGCAGCAAAATGGCGCCTGTGCCAATGCCCACCATATTGGCGAAGACGGCGTTCAGCATACTGCTCAGAACACTATCGCGCACCATCATGGCGCGGCGCTTCTCGTTCAGTCCATCGAAATGGCCCATCACGGCCTGTTCAGCTCCCGCCACCTGGATGGCCTGAATCGCGTTGAAGATTTCGTCAATAGCTCCGGTCAGGCGAGCGGTCGCTTCGCGGCTGGCTTTGCGATATCCGGCCAGGGCACGTTTCATGGCCTGAACGAGAGCAATCACCCCGCTCAAGGGAAGAAAGACCAGCAGGGTGATGGTCAGATTGATGTGGCCGAGAATAATGACCGCCACCAGTGTGAAGAGAAGCAGCGGAACGTTAGCGGCCAGCAGATAAAACATATTGATAAGAATCGAAGCGTCATCGCGCAGATTGCTCATCACCTTGCCCGGTGGGTCCAGCAAGGCCCGCGCGCCCGGCAATTCCAGCAGGCGGCGCAGCAGGTTGCGCTGGATCATGCGTGTCTGGCTGAACGTCCAGGCCTGCGAAAGGTAGACGCGCAGCAGCGTAAAACCCAGCCTTCCCAACGCCAGCGCGACCATCGCGCCTAGCAGACTCCACAGATAGGCATATTGCACAGGCACGGTGGAGAGTCCGTTGAAAAAGGCCTGGAGAATCAGGCCAAAGCCCAGCCGCGCCAGGTAAAAAACCAGATCTGCCCAGAGGAGCAGCAAAAAATGCTGCGGTTGGAAACGCAACAGGCGTCCAATAAAGGCCAGTGCCTTCATGCCAGCACCTCCTTGCTCTCGCTGTGGAGTAAACGCGCAAAGTGTGACGTTGGATCGTCGACCAGAGCCGCGCGTGGACCATATTCCACGACTCGCCCGTGGGACAGCATGAGGATATCGTCAGCGCGTTGCAGCGTGCTCAGCCGGTGAGCGATAATCAGCGCGCTTTTGCCGCTCAGTACGCGTGTGATCGCGCGCTCGATCAACTTTTCGGTCGCCGAGTCAAGACGTGAAGAGGCTTCATCCAGAATCACAAGGCCGGGATCGGCCAGAAAAACCCGCGCGCAGGCCAGCAATTGCGCTTCTCCCGCCGAGAGGCCGCGTTCATCTTCCCCATTGCCCAGCAACGTGTCCAGTCCTTCCGGCAAACTGTCGTACCACGCGCTCAGTCCCAACTCTGCCAGAATAGCCCGCAGACGGGTATCGGGGGTATCGCGCGCGAAAAAGGTCAGGTTATCACGCAGAGAGGCGTGAAAAATCTGTACATCCTGCGTCACCATGCCAATATGGCGCCGCAACTCGTGCAGTTCAATCTCGCGCAGAGGTACATCGTTCACCCGCACTTCGCCCTCCTGGGGATCGTAGAGGCGAAAGAGCAGGCGCGCCAGGGTTGTTTTGCCGCTGCCCGTGCGCCCCAGAATACCCAGCACACGTCCAGGCTCAAGCCGCAGATTCAGCGCGTGCAAAACTGTCTCCTGCGACTCATAGCCAAAGCTGACATGGCAGAACTCCACGCTCAATGGTCCCGCCGGCAGCCGTGTTGTTCCCCTGTCGCTCAGGGCTGAGGGCAGATGCAAAAGCTCCTCAACACGCTGGATACAGGCCTCAGCCTGCTGGAGATCCTGCATCTCATCCTGAATCGCACCGAGCGGCTGAGCCAGCGCGCCAGTATAGGAAAACAGCACGTAAACCGCTCCCAGGCTGAAGACCTTCATACTCCAGAGATAAAAGCCGAGGCCCAGCGCCAGCGCACTGCCAAAGGCAAAGAAAAAGAGCATCAGATTGCCCATCTCTGCGCCTGAGCGCATGGCCCGATTACTAATCGGCAGCCACGTGCGTAAAAGCTGGTAAAAATCGCGCATTGTTGCCTGTCCTGCTCCATTCGCGCGGATATCCTCCAGCCCGCTCAGGCGCTCGCTGAGAAAGCCATAATACTCAGCGCTCATACGCCGTTGCTCTTTCCACCTCGGGACCGCGCGTCTGCGCAGATATGAAGTCAGCAGCAGCGCCAGGGCGGCAAAGGCGCTCATCACCACGCCTACCAGCCAGTGCATGGTAAAAAACAGGATCAGCATGGCCAGCAACAAAAGCAGGTTGCTCATCAGATTCACCGAGAACTGCGAGAAGAAGCGGGAAAGAGCATCCACATCCCCATCAATGCGCTCGATCATTTCGCCGCTGGTATGTGCTTTGTGATAACCCTGATCCAGTTCGATGCAATGGGCCATCAAATCGCGGCGCAGTTGATTGGTCGCCGTCCAGGCCACGTATTCAGTGCAGTATGTCGCCGCGATGGCGATGGCCTGATTGAGAAAGGCCGCCAGCATGTATAGTCCGCCTGCGGTCATCAGGACAGATACAGGACCATGGGTGCTGGCCGTATTGATAAAGAAGCTGATGATTTGCGGATTGACCAGCTGGAAGCCGAGGCCCGCCAGCAGGCAGAGAACCATCAGGCAGGTTCTGATCCATTGCGGTTTAAGATAAGTCAGCAGCAGAGCAAAGTAGCGCCGCACAGGTAGTTTCATGGTTTCTCCTTTGTGCAAGAACTCAATGGGTGGACTGCAGGCAGCGAGCATAAATACCGCAACGATGAGGAATGACGATCTACTCGCTTGTGTATGACTTATTCAGAGGTACAGTGAAGATAGTGGAAGTATACCTGAAAAAACGATAAAAAACACTGCTCTTACGGACGATGTGGAGATTGACAGGATATGCTACAATAGAGGCGTAGATTGAGCAGGCAGGCTGGAAAAGAATCCGGCCTTTTTCTTTTGTCGCGCGCTTTTCATGCGACCTGATGAACGCGGCAGAGAATGCGGCTTTTAGAAGAGAAATGACGTATTCGGGTCGGCATAGCTCCAGCCGGGCTGGCTATCGTGTCCGTTGCCATCTACCAGAAAAGGTGTACCCTGGGGATTACCCTGGCTATTGAGCGTCACCAGATACAGTCCATCGCCGGAGGTCAGCTTCTGTCCCTGCCATTGGGTGCGTCCGCGCGTCACCAGCACAAAGCGCCTGCCGTCGGCATTCCACAGATTATTTGCTACTGGTTGCAGGGGCGACAGGCTGGCTGCCAGCGCTTCATCGGTCATCACCGGCGCCTGGCCATCGCTCAATAGCACCTGCGTGGTTTGCCTGGCGAGCTGGACCAGGGTCAGCGTATGCAGTCCATCGAGCAGCAGGGTCTGCCCATCCGGCGACCAGTAGGGCACAGCGCCATGTTCGCTGTTAAATTGAAAGCGCGTCTTATCGTCGATGCGCAGAATGGTATAGCCCTGGGTCGTGCTATAAAGAATCGCCTTGCCATCGGGTGACCAGGCGAACTGGCGGCAGGCGCAGTCCGTCAACTGACGCGTTTCCCCTGTCGGCAGGCGCAGCATCAGCGTCACCTCGCCAGCGCCTTGCGACGAAGATGCCAGCGCGTAGAGAAGGGCCGGTTTATCGTGAGCAGGCTGCCAGAGCACGCGCTCCAGGCTGGCCGGCAGGGGATGTCCCGGCAGATTACCGCGTACAAGCGTCGTCATCTCGGTCCCGGCCAGCGTCGTGGTAAAAATGCCCTGCGCGCTTGTGCCGACCACCAGCGAACTCTGCGCATTGATGGAAGGAATAGCGTCACTATCTGGCAAAGACTTGCGCGCGATCCCCAGCGGTTGGTCATTTTGCGCCATCCACCAGGCCGCCGGATTGCTCCCCTCGCGGTAGAGCAGACGATTGCTATTGGGACTCCACCAGGCATTGCTCAACGTCAGATCAGAGCCAGAGACAATCAGCTCAATCGGCGTACCGCCGTCAATGCCCACCGTATTCAGCGAACCGGGCTCATCCCCGGCCAGACTCGTCAGCGGATTGAGCACCAGATTCGTGCCCTCCGGGGTGTGTGCCACGGCTGGGGCCAGCAGGCGGAAGACAAATATCCGATGGTCAGGTGCCAGGCCATAGCCCAGCACCGGCGTGCTCTGAGCCACCACCGTAAAAGCATTGGCTCCCCGTGGATCAATTGTCCAGAGCTGGCCATTGCGCACAAAAGCAATCTCCTCGCTGCCCAGATTGCCTGGAGCACAGGCCGCCAGAGCCAGCATCAGGAGTAGCGCGCCCAGAGGCACAAGCGCCGACATCAACCGCAATCGTTTCATGAGCTGAGTATAGCGCCTGTTTGCCAGATGCGTCAAGCAATCTTCTGGCAATGGCGCAGTCAATCCGCCATGAAACCATCTTCCCGGCGTTTTCTCTCGTATACAGATCTTTAGCGTCGTAGAGGCAAGATCAAAACATCGTGACGGACATTTTACCCTGGACACCAGAAGCCAGGCCAGTTTTTTCTTCTTCTCTTGTTAGCTATTGACAGCGACACTGATACTGTGTATAATAGAAGCATGCAAGAAGACACACCTCATCTGACCATTGAAGAACTGGCCGAGCGGGTGGATATCCCTGTTCGCACAGTGCGCTATTACATCACGGAAGGTCTTCTGCCGGGTCCAGAAGGGCGTGGAAAAGCCACGACCTATAGTGAAGAACATCTTCAGCGTTTGCGCCTGATCCGTCTGCTTTCCAATCAGCATCGACCGCTGGCGGAGATTCATCAGTTGCTCAATCGCCTCTCGCTGGCGGAGGTGAAAACCTTGCTTGCTGAAGAGGAGCAGCGGGCCAGGGAACTGGAGCCAGCGGGCCAGCCACCTCAGCCGCGAGAGTATATCGCGGCCTTGCTCAGGAACGCGCAGGCCAGCCGACTGGCGGCTGCTCAGAGCGCCCAGGTGTCGCCACCGGCGCCCGCGCCCGCGTCTCGCCCGCCAGGAAGCTCGCGCTCTGTCACACCCGGGCAAAAAAGAGTGCGCGAGAGTTCCTCGCCGTACAGGAGCGTGCCCGCGACCTCGCCGGAGGGCTGGCAACGCTGGCTGCTGGCTCCGGGGGTCGAACTGCATGTCAGAGAGGGCGCCGAAGAACAGCAACGAGATCTGCTTGAACGTCTTTTGCGAGCAGCGGATATGTTCTGGCAGGAAGAAGAGCAGTAACGTCAGAAAAATGGGGAGAGCGCGGGGAAGTGCGGGGATGAGAATGCCGTTTCAATCAACTATGGAAGATAAACTGCCTCTGGAGAATGAACGCGGGAGATCTTTCCCAGGGGGAAGCAGGTAAAGCGCAGATTACGAGATCAAGCAAGGAGGATTTTTCGATGGCATCTGATTTTCACAGCAAGCAGACATCTTTACCGGAAGCATCTCTGACGCTCCGTATACGTCCTGAGCGCAAGCTGCTGCGCAAAGCCGGGAGCGCGCACGCGCTTGATTTTTCTATTCAGGTGAGCGCGGCCCCCGCGTCCGCAGAAAAAGGGAACACGCGCCCGGCTCTGCGGCTGGCCCTGGTGCTTGATCGCAGCGGCTCCATGCAGGGGGAGAAGCTGGAGATTGCCAAACAGGCTGCGCAAACCGTTGTCGATCAATTGACCGAGCGCGATAGTGTGTCTGTGACCGCCTTTGATAATGAGATTATGGTCGTGCAGGCGCTGGCTCAGGTGACGCCGGCTCTGAAAAAGCAGGTGCGCACCTCCATTCAGCGGATTGAGGCGCGGGCCAGCACTGCTCTGCATGAAGGCTGGTTGACTGGTTGTAACTCCCTTGTGAACGATAGCGCTCCGTCCGGGCAGGGAGCGCTGGCCCGTTGCTTCCTGTTGACCGATGGAATTGCCAATGTTGGCGAAACCGATCCCGAGCGCATTGCCAGCGAGGCGGCGGGTGTGCGTGAACATACCCACATCTCGACCAGCACCTTTGGCATGGGAGAGGATTACAACGAGTTGCTGCTCGGTCCTATGGCGGTGGCGGGCGGGGGTCAATTTCATCATTTGCGCTCCCCGCATGAAATCCTCAGCACATTTGTCGGTGAACTGGGGGAACTGTTCAGCGTGGCTCTGCGCCAGGTGCGCCTGGAAGTAGAGGTGGAAAGTGGCCTAAAGCTGGATCTGCTCAGCGCTGATTGGAGGGACGAGGCGCGCAACACCATCGCCGTTGGGGATCTTCAATATGGCGAAGAACAGCATGTGGTGGTACGGATACAATTCCCCGCACAGTGGAACGCGGAGAGGCGGACCGTGCGGGCGCGCCTGCTCTGGTCAGACAGTACGGGTGAGCAGCAGGGCGCCTGGCAGGAGATACATTTTAACTATGCCGATGAACAGGAGTATGAAGAAGAGGTACCCGATGCCGAAGTGGTGCAGATAGTCGGCTTGCAGGAGGCGGATCGTGCGCGCCGCGAAGCCATCGCTCTCAATAAGCAGGGAAATCTGGAGGGCGCTCGCAATGCCGTGCAGCGGGCCGTGGCCTATGTCGCGCCAGCAGCTTCCGCTTCACCGGCCTTGCAGGCTGAGATAGATGCCTTGCAAGACCTGTCCGCCCAGGTGAGCAATGCTCCCATGGCCCCTGCCATGGCCAAGGAATACTACTATCAACAGCAGCGTCGTTCGCGTAACAAAGCGGACTATCGCAACGCGCCGTCCCCGCCTGAGAAAAAAGAGTAACAGGTGTCTGACCTGTTCTGGTCCTGGCAGGCGTTTGAGAGGAGCAGCGCCCGTTTCAAACGTCGGCCAGCCCCGGGATGGTGAGTGGATGTACAGGAGGGTCAGTGCTGCCGCTGGCGCAGATGTGGTCGGCATTCTTTTCGACCCTGGTTTGCCGTGGATGAGCGATCTGGATGTATGCAAAAAGTCCGCGCGAAAGCCAGCCTGCTAAACCACCGCTGGTTTGCTTGCTCGTGGCGCTTCGACCGTCATGAGCAAGCAAACCAGGATCTCAATTGCTCTGGTAAGAGAGATGTTTCAGGATAGCTCCAGGCTTTTTGCGCCCTGGCGCAGCTTATCAAGCAATTCCCAGTGCCGCTCAATGGTTTGTCGTCCCTGTTCAGTTAAGCTGATCTGTGTATTGGGCGTCTTGCCAACGAAGCGCTTTTCGATCAGCACCAGGCCGGCCTCCTCCAGTTTCGCCAGGTGGCTTGACAGGTTGCCTTTGGTCAGACCTGTCAACTGCTGTAAGAAAGTAAAATCAGCATTGAGACATGAGGCCAGGGCGGTCATGATAGCCAGGCGCGCCGGTTCATGTACCAGCTTGTCCAGTGCTGCCAGTTGTTCAAAGGGGGTAGTTTCCATAGTATACTCCTCCTCCCTATCCATGGATGAATGATGCACAGATCAGAGAGAACGTCGTGCGTTGTCCCGGACCGCGTTGCCGGATCGCGTGTCGCTCGATCTGCTACCGCGCGGCCTTTTCCAGGCGGGTATACATCATTGTACGTATTTTATGCATATGGTGGACCAGGGCGATGTGATCGCACAGGCCCACCGCGATGAGCAGACCTCCCGTCAGCCCGGTTAAGAGATAGCTGAACTGGTTGCTTTTGCTCTGTCCAAAAATCTGATAGACAGCAGGCACCAGGGGCAGAAAACTGAGGCCGAGCATCAAAGCCGCCAGCAGCAGGTAGTAATGCAGGTTTCTGCCCAGGCAATACCAGCGGATTATCAGCGTCAGCGCCAGGGCGAGCGCCAGGCAACTGACATGAGGGTGCTGGCTGGCATCTATCCACAGGCCAGCAAAGATCAGCACCGCGCACAGCGCTGCCCATCCCGAAACCTTGAGCGTGACGGGCGCTTGCGGATCAGGCATATTCACCAATCCGAAGGTGCGCCGATAGTAGATCAGACCCGCCAGGATGGCACAGCCAGACAATATACCCATAAACAGAACCTCAAGGAGAAAGCCCGGAGTATCAAGACCGTTGGGAAAAATTTTCCAGAGCAGCCATCCACGCCAGAGCAGATCGACCAGGAAAGCCATCCCGATGAATGCCAGAATCAGACCTTGCAAACTTTTATAGTTTTTAACCGTAAACTGAATACGTTGCAACATCTGCCTTTCACCTCATTTAGCACGTTTTTTCATCAAAGCAAAACCTATTTCCACGCCTCCACCTGCCAGCACACCCACCAGACCGTAGAGAAGCAAATGCCCGCTCCCGGCGCCCGCAGCCACGCCCAGCAGCAGACCGAGCGCGATAGCGAGACCTTGAGGGAAACCTCCCCTGGCGTTTTTCTTCGTGTTTTGTGGCTGTACATGCTCAGATGATGCTTCCATAGCGTCGATGTCCTTTCGTTAATGAATGTCAGATGCAAACCAGTTTGTGATGCAAACCTCTATCTAGACTATACCTGAGGCCTCCTTTTTTGTCAAGAGTTTGCAAACGAGTTTCGGGACTGATATTGCATCATATTGCGCCTGAAAATGGTAGCCAGTCTTTTTGGATAGAAATCTTGCCAAAATGCAGGCAGATTGGGTACATTCTGGAGAGAGCATGAAAGGAGGATATGCATTGATTCCTATCAAAGTCGAGGGGGTCAGAAGAAATTTTACGATGAGTAGCCCCTTGCTGTATAGCGTTTCTTTGCTTGATCAGGCGGGTCAGCGGTTGCTGGTGTTCGGCCTTGAGCGCCACGAAGCTTTGTCCATTGTTGCGGCCTTGCATCACCTGACCCTGCCGCGTCCCCTTTCCATTCATCTGATGGCCGAGACACTCACGCTGCTAAATCACAGGTTGGAAGAGGTACGCATACACAGTTATTCGATCTTGCCCCCTCTTTATCATTTGTGTCAGTGTCAGTTGATTTGGCGCGCAGACTCGACGGTGCAAGAGCAGACGAAACAGATGCGCGTTGGCGATGCCATCGGCCTGGCTTTGCTTCTGGAGGCGCCCATCCTGGTTTCCGACGAACTGTTCGCGCAAATGGGCGTCCCGCTGGCCGATGGACAGACGCCTGAACTGGTCTTTGCCACATACCTGCTCAAGCGGGAGGGAATCACTGTACCAGAAGGCAAAAAGCTCCGTCTGGGTTATAGCAAGACCCCGCTGCGCGATGCCCTGGTCAAAGAGTTCAAGGCTGCCCTGCCAGGGAAAGAGCCAGTCTTCCCAGAGGAGGATATGGAACAGCGCAAAAAAGCGTATCTGGCCTTCTTGCTCGGAGAAAACGTCCGAGGGTGAAGCGCTGCCAGGACGTGCGATGTGGTGCCAGCGATGGATGACAACGGCTGCAGACCCTTATGGCCAGAAGAAGAGAGACGCCCCCTCATCGTGGGAACGCGTCTCTCCTCTTCTCAAGGCATGTTGCGGTGTTGCGCAGCGGAATGTTTACACCAGAACAGTGTCGGGTTGCGACTCAGTCTGTTGCTGTTTGAGTTCTCGTTGATGTGAGTGATGGGCCACGCGATGAGAAACCAGCCAGGCACAGCCCAGCAGCGAGAGGTAGATCAGAATGTAGAGCACAGTGGGGATGGCGACAAAGCAGCCGGTCACGCCCAGGACCAGGAAAATCAGCGGATTGGCCTGGAGAATGCGGGCGAAGCGCCGTCTCTTGTACGTCGCCGCATCTCGCTTGAGCAGGCGAGGTGTGCGGGTTGAGCGCGATTTGTAAGCGGCGTGCTGCCAGACCGCGCAGAGTACGCACGAGGTCAACAACTGCCAGACGCTAAAGATGACCGAGGCTTCCCAGCGGCCCATATGACTGGTGTAGACACGCGCGGGGATGAACATCAGGATGATCAGGAGCAAAAAGCTGAAGTTGAGGACAATCAGCGTGGAGTCGTAGCGCTCGACAAAACGGAAGAGATGATAGTGCAGGAGCCAGTAAACACCCATGATAATGAAGCTAAAGACGTAGGTGCCGAGCAAGCTCCAGCTCTCGGTGATAGCTTTGGCCGCTTCTCCGTTGCCCGGATCGACCTGGGCCGCCGTAATGGTGATGGCGATGCCGATAATTGCATCGCTAAAAAGCTGAATGCGGGTCGTATTTTCGCTGCCAGTGCTGACATCGAGGTTATCGCGCAGACGGTGGCGATACAACTGGAAGAACAGCCAGCGAGCGACCGTGAAGAGGATCACCAGGCCCACGCCGATATACCAGTGTCCCTGCCTGATGAAGAGATAGGTGGGAACATAGAAGATCAGGCTGATCGGCAGAGCCGAGAGCCGCCAGGTGGTGTAAACCATAAAGGCGCGCGGCGGTTTTTCCTCGCCGAAGAGATCCCCGAGCCTTCTCAGGCGGGCATGTCGCCACATCAGCGGGAGAACCAGGCTTGCGCCCAGTAGCGCTCCCAGGAAGAGCAGGAAACTGGCCCCGTTGGGAATATCCGTATCAGTGATTGGCGTGCCCGCCTGGATTTCCACGTCCATCATCACCAGGCCGATGGGAATGAGAATGACCATCGCCAGATACAGCGAGTTGAGGGCAATCAGCCAGCCATCGTTGCGCTTGATATGATGAAAAATAGTGTGGTGCTCTTTCCATAAGCTATAGACAAAAACAAAGCTCAGGATATAGGAAAAGATATGGGCGAGAAAAATGTCGGCGTGAAACTCATGCATAATATCCTTGGGGATCTTAATCGAGATGGCCGCGACCGTCAGCGCAATCGCAATCACACCATCGCTAAAGATCACCAGGCGCTCATTCTCGCTTTTCTCTTCCGCCAGCTTCTTTTCAGGACGTTCATCCCTGGTGTTCGCGACACTCATTTCGTTGAAATATTCTCCTTTGGAACAACTCTCGGGCCATAACTTTCAAACAGCGCGGCTCTCATATGGAAGAGAACCGCGCTGTTTGAGAATGATCGAAGGCTTGTTCAAGTATAAAGGAAACCAGAGGCGCAAGCAACCAGCAAAAACTATGATCGCTCGCGCCAGACAAGCGTTATTTGCGCATGGCCGAGATCAGGATTTCCGCTACCTCCGGGCGCGAGAACTCGCGCGGGGGCTTTTCGCCGGCCTGGAGCATCTGGCGCACTTTGGTGCCGCTCAGGGTGACATGCTGTTCAGGACCGTGTGGACAGGTCTTGGTGGAAGCCATGGAGTCGCAGATGCGGCAGAAGAAGGCATGATCGAAGAACATGGGCGTGATGCCCAGTTTCGCGGGATCGAACTCCGAGAAGATGTGATGCGCGTCATAGGTGCCGTAGTAGTTGCCGACGCCGGCGTGGTCGCGTCCAACGATGAAGTGGGAGCAGCCGTAGTTTTTGCGCATCAGGGAGTGGAAGACAGCTTCGCGCGGACCCGCGTAGCGCATGGCGGCGGGCAGCACCCCCAGCAGAACGCGATTAGCCGGGTAGTAATTCTCCAGCAGGGCTTCATAACAGCGCATGCGCACCGTGGCGGGGATATCATCGCCTTTGGTGTCGCCTACCAGCGGGTGCAGGTAGAGGCCATCCACGGTTTCCAGGGCACATTTCTGGATATATTCGTGCGCGCGGTGTACCGGGTTGCGGGTCTGGAAGGCGACGATACGTTTCCAGCCACGCTCGGCGAAGAGGGCGCGGGACTGCGTGGGGGTGTAGCGATAGCGGGCGAAGGCCTGTTCCTGCAGGGCTACTATGCGCACAGGTCCGCCGAGCAGGACATCACCCTGCTGGTAGACGACAGTGACGCCCGGATGCGCAGTCTCTTCGGTGCGATAGACCTTGCGCGCCTCCAACTGCTTGTCGTAAGTGTAGATCTCCTGGACGCTCAGGACCGCCTGGAGATCGCCCTGCGCGTTGACCAGCGCGACCTCGCGGCCCTCTTTCAACTGCGCGGCCTGCTCGCTCTGAACTGCCAGGGTAATCGGAATGGACCAGGGCAGACCATTGCTCAGATGCATGTCATTGACCACGCCCAGGTAGTCGGCCTGGCCCATAAAGCCGGTCAGCGGACTGTAGGCGCCGTTGGCCAGCATTTCCAGGTCGGCAAGCTGGCGCGAGCCAAGCGTAATGCGCGGCAGTGTTTGAGCTCGCTCCCGCAGTTCCGCGCTCTCGGCCTCTCCGGCCAGATTGGTGATCAGTTTGCCGCCGTGAGGCGCAATCAATTGAACTTCTGCCATCGTCTTATGCCCCTTTCCCATATGAATCAGCCGCAGCTACCAGAGTTGCCTCGCCGGCTCCCTGCTCGGCCTCAAGATAGCCCAGTTCGACCAGCTTCGCCAGAATGCTGGCCACGCTCTCATCAATGCTCTGTTTACTCGTCTCGACCACCAGATCGGGGTTCTCTGGCTCCTCGTAAGGATCATCCACGCCCGTGAAATGCTGAATCTTGCCCTCGTCCACCAGCTTGTACAAACCCTTCACATCGCGCTCCCGGCACACCTCCAGCGGACACTTGACATAAATCTCGACAAAGTTGCCAATCTGCTCGCGTGCCCACTGGCGGGCCTCGCGGTAGGGGGCGATGGCGGCTGAGATGCAGAGCACGCCGTTACGGGTGAGCAATTTGCACACATAGGCAATGCGCTTGATATTGGTATCGCGATCTTCGCGACTGAAGCCCAGGCCTTTGCTCAAGTGCGTGCGCACCTCATCGCCGTCCAGCACCTCGACATTGCGACCCTGCGCGAGAAAATGCCGGGTGAGCGCCTCGGACAATGTGCTTTTGCCCGCGCCCGACAATCCTGTAAACCAGATAGTAACCCCTTTATCGGACATTGTTGCTGTTTCTCCTTATAACTGTGAATTATGCCAGGACATGCGCCTCATACAGGCGCCATTCCGGGTCCAGATCATACTGAGCCAGGGTGTGCTCGCCGTTCAAGCCCTGGCGCAGGACAATGCGTGAGTTTTTCCCATCGACGAGCACCCAGCAGTTATGGCGGGCGTCATAGCTGCACGATTGCAGCCAGTCTGTGCCGGCGTCCACCTCGGCCTCAATGCTGGCTTTGGCGCCTTGCAGACTGACCAGCAGAGCCTTGCCATGCACCGTGTCGGCGACGGTGATATGCTGTTCATCCAGCACGCGGACCGCGTGAGGATGGTCCAGACCTTCCAGGAGGGTTTGCCACTCGCCGCTTTCACGATCAATGGCGATGATTGAGCCCTGGTGGAAGAGGGTGGCCAGAATGCGCCCATCGGGTAGCTCGGTGACCGAATTGACGTGGGTGGTCTGTTTGAGCGTCCCATATTTTTGTACCCGCTGGTCGGCGCTCTTATCCAGTTCCCGGCGCTGACCCGTGGGCGTCAACTCAAAGCCGTGATCGGTTGCCCACCATGTCCAGAGAACCTCGCCGGCCAGGTTAAACTCGACCAGGAGATCTACACCGGTGCTGGCCACCAGGTACCCCCGGCGACTGCGCGACAGGGAGTGCAGCGCATTGAAGAGGGGCAGACTTACCACATCCTGCTGAAGCGTGCCCGCCGCGAGATTGATTTCATGAATGCTGCCAAACGTCGTCACCAGCACACCATTCTCGGAATCCACCATCCCGGCAGCCAGAGGCAGGTCAACTACCTGGCGCGAGCCGTCTTCTTCGATAAAGCACAGCAGCCCGCCCAGGTCTTGCTTGGGCTTCTCAAAGCTTCCCAAAACCGTCAATGGGCAGGCTATCTGCTCGTTAGATGCAGTCCAGTGGTCTTTCAGGACTGAATGTTTCGTTGAAATACAACTGACTAGCAACCTCATTTTGTACCTGGAGCCTTTCTCCTGGATTCACCGGACCGCCATATGTGCCCGGACCACAGGCACTTTTGCAGAGAACCTGTCATCCGTATGCAAGGTGGTCCTTGCGAGATAAAGTCCGCCTTTATCTCTTTCGCCAGCAAGTTTGAGAGGGAACGCAGTTGACCTGCGCACTTTCCCAAAAAGTTGTTTCAGACGCAACACGCTCCTGAAACCGCGCGACGAACTGCGCGCGACTTCTCATGCATCCTCGCGTCCTTTTCTCTGGAAAACACACATCTAGCCAGCACTGGCGCACCGACAACGAAACTGCAGCGTCTCGCTTTACTGTGACTTCATAACGCCCTGTGAGGAATGGATAACCTGACGTATTCATAACGTCCCGTTATCGAATTCATACTGTCTCGTTATATTGTTGACTAAGTAGATCAACAAACATCACAACACTCTTCTACTATACGGAGAGATATAAGTAAGTGTCAATCTTTCATCGTATTTACGGCGAAATTGTTATGAATGGGCGTACAATCCTCACGAATCGGCATGAAACAGGGGTGAGCTTCCTCAGTCGTCTTGAGTAAATCCTTCTTTTGTTTTTAATTGCGGTTTCTATAGATGCTATAATACGGAGGGCTACTGTTCGGATTACGCACGTGTTGTATGGAAATCATGCCGGAGCAGGACGAATGATGCATAACTTCAATGACGCAGTGAATATATTGACCGAGGGATTGCGCGATCTGCCGACGGATGATGTGACGCGGGTGAGGCATTTTCTGACTGAGTATCTGGGCGATCCGCGCCGTCCCGTGCCCTTTGGTGGAAGGTCGCAGGATTTTGCGCGCCTGGACGACTGGCTGGCTGAGACGGAGGGGGAGCCGTATGCGCTGCTGGCTGCTCCGGCAGGGCGTGGAAAGTCGGCGCTACTGCTGCGCTGGTGTCAGCATGTGTTGGGGCGTTTGGACCTGGCTGTGGTGTACTTTCCGGTGAGCATTCGCTTTCGCACCAATCTGGCCGGGGTGGTCTTTCCGGCGCTGGTGGCTCTGCTGGCTCGCTGGCATGGGGAGCGCCTGCCCGCTGATTTCCACACCAGCGAAGAGGTCTGGCGCGGTCTGCTCATGGAGTATCTCACGCGTCCCCTGCCTGGAGGACGCAGATTGCTGCTGGTGCTGGATGGCATTGATGAAGCGGCTGACTGGCAGGCCGGGTCGTGGCTTTTGCCAGCAGATCCACCGGCGGGTTTACGCGTGGTGCTCTCGGCTCGTTATCTGGCCAACGATCAGGATGCCGGGGCATGGCTGGAGCGCCTGGGCTGGACGCGGCCCGGCCTGGCGCGTACACTTGATCTCTATCCCCTGGATCGCTCAGGTATCGCCAGTGTTCTGTTGCAGATGGGCTTTCCGCTGGAACTGCTGGGCACACGTGTGGATATCGTCTCCGAACTGCATCGTCTGAGTGAAGGCGATCCTCTGCTGGTACGCCTGTATGTTGATGATCTGTGGGAGCGCGGTGACGCGGCCACGCGTCTGACGCCGGAGGATCTGCACGCCATACACCCCGGTCTGAGCGGGTATTTTGAACGCTGGTGGGAGGAGCAGCGCAGCCTGTGGGCGCGCGAGGCTCTCCAGCGCGAGGGGGCAGTGCAAACGGTGCTCAATCTGCTGGCCGGCGCGCTGGGGCCGTTGAGCAAGGACGACATTCTGCATCTGCTGCCCTCCGATTCGCTTTTACGCGCTGGACACATCGAGCAACACCTGGAGCCGCTGGCGCGTTTTGTCATCGGCGATGGCATTCACCAGGGCTACGTTTTCAGTCATCCACGCCTGGCCAGCTATTTTCTGGAGGAGCGCCTGAGCCAGGCTGAGCGCGAAGCGGTTGAGCGGACTTTTCTGGCCTGGGGGGCCAGGACGCTGGACGCGCTGAATACAGGTGCTATGGCTCCAGAAAAGGCTTCGCCGTATATTGTGCAATACTATGGCGCGCACCTGGAGCGGGCCGAGGCCGGGGCAAACGCGCTGTGTGCGCTGGTCAGCAACGGCTGGCGGCGAGCCTGGGAAAAGCTGGATCGTGCGCACGCCGGCTTCCTGGGTGATTGCGAGCGTGCCTGGCGAGCGGCGGAACGCGCCAATACAGCGGCTCTGGACGCCGGGCAGACCGTTCCCCACCTGGGCGCGGAGATCCGCAGTTTGCTCTGCCGCGCCAGCATTGTCAGTATGACCAGCAATATCGCGCCCCGCCTGATGCTGGAGGCGGTAAAAACAGGCGTCTGGACGCCCGCGCAAGGACTGGCCACTATTCGCCTGGTTGCCGACCTGGTGCCGCGCGCCCGCGAGCTGGTTGGCCTGGCTCCCCATGTGCAGGAGCCATTGCGCACCATCATCCTGCAAGAAGCGCTTGACATCATCGCATCCCTCAAATACGAGCGGGATCGTCTGGATGCGCTGGTCGAACTGGCGCCGGGCTTTTCCGCCGATCTGCTCGCGCAAGTGCTGGAGATGGTGCAGGCACTTGAGGATGAGGCCGACCGGGCTGGTATGCTGGCAGACCTGGCGCCCGCGCTGGCCTCTGTGCCGGAACTGCTCGGCAGGGCAGTCGAACTGGCGCTGGAAATCGAGGAAGAAGAATATCTCGTTCTCGCGCTGGAGGATTTGCTGCCCCATCTGGCCGGGGAGCAGCAAGCGGCCCTGTTGCAGCGCATACGGCAGCTTGAGGATGAGCGCTATCGCGCCCGGGGGTTGACCGCCCTGGCGCCACGACTGCCAGCGGATCTACTTCAGGATGTGCTGATGGAGGGCCGCGCCTTGCAGGTGGGTATTCCGCAGGCGCGTCTGCTGGCCGAACTGGTCGGTATCCTGCCTGAAGCGGAGCGGGCCGAGATCCTGCGTGAGACGCTGGATCTGCTGAGCGATATCGTCGATCAGGATTATCGGGTGGAAATCCTGCTCAAGCTGGCACCTTTTTTACCACCAGAGCAGTTCAAGCATCTGCTGCCTGAGATTGGCGAACTCTGGGATGAACTTGATCGTGCCCGTGCGTTGCGTACCCTGCTGATCCATCTGCCGGAGGAGCATCTGCCCGCTTACCTGGAGACTGTGCTGCGTCTCAAAAGCGAAGAACAGCGCGTGGCTCTTTTGCTCCAGAGTATTCCGCGCTTGCCTGCGCATCTGCATGAAACAATCCTCAAGACCGTACCTGCCATCTGGGACGAAGGATTGCGCGTCGAACTGCTGGCCCGGCTGGCTCCCTATGCTGTCAAGGCAGAGCTTTCCACGGTGTTCAAGCTGGTGGCCGGGATTAAAGATCCCGGTTACTGGGTCTGGTTGCTGGCGGAACTGGAAGCCTCGCTGGGAAGTTCGCTGCCCTATCTCGATATCGCTGGCCTATTGGGCGACATCAAACACGCCGGTGAGCGCCTGCAGACCTTGCTGGCCATTATCGAACGCGTCTCAGATGAAGCGCTGGCGCGCATTTTTGCCCTGCTGGAGCCAGATATTTTTGGTTTTTACGGTTCTACCATGAAGGACGGGCTCCAGGTCAGTATAGTGGTCAAAATCGCGCCTCGTATGCCGGCGTCCTGGCTGAGTCGAGTTTTGTCCCTGGTGCGCGGACTGATGAAGGAGGAGGATCAGGCGCAGGCGCTGGTAGCTCTGGCGCCGCGCATCGAGGCCGAACTGTTGCCGGATGTGCTCGACATTGTGCGAGCCATGCCCACGCGTGGACAGCGCGCCCGCGTTCTGGAGGAACTGGTTGCCACCTTGCCGGAGGAGCGCAAGGGGGAGCGCGTGCGCGAAATGCTGCAAATTTTGCAGATCATTAAAGACGAAGGTGAGCGTGCCCGGCTTTTCGAGTCCCTTGGCGCGCGCCTGGCCGGGTCTTTTCCACAGACACTGATGGCGGAGGCACTGGCGGCGGCTGAGGAGATGCACACGGATGCGCGCCGGGTTCATCTGCTTTCTGTCCTGGCTCGTCTGCTTGCTCCCGATCAACTCGTAGAGGTGTTGCAGGCGGCGCGGCTGGTGGCGAGCGAAGATGAGCGTGCGCGCCTGCTGGGGATACTGGCGCCGCGTATCCCGGAAGAAGTCTTGCCCGCCTTTTTCGAGCAAGTGCGGGCCTTGCGCGACGAGAACAGGAGAGGGACGGTGCTGGAGGCACTGGCGAAGCATCTTCCGCTGAGCGCGCTGCCGGTTCTGCTGGAGTCGATCTGGGAGATGCAGGACAGGCAGGAACAGCTACGAGTGCTGGGTATGCTGGCCGCCAATCCTCCACAGGGAAGCTTCGCTGAGGTCTGGCGCGTCGTGCTGAATTTTCAATATGCAGGACAGCGCGCATGGTTGCTTGGTTTGCTGGCCGGGCACATCCCGGCAGACTATCTCACAGCTTTCTGGGAAGAGGTTCAGGCCTTGGGGCAGTCGGACTGGCAACTTCGCACCATGCTGGGGCTGACGCGACGTTTCCCGCAGCAGGCGTTTCCGCTCATCTGGGAAGCCGTCCAGACGAGCATGGATGAGCGCGGGCAGGGGCGGGCCATCGTGCTGTTCGCTCCCTATGTGCCAGAACATCTCTATCCTCAAGTTTTTCAACATGCTCAGAAGCTTGCGGCCTTCTGGCCCACACCCAGGGGGTCTGCCGACTTTTTTGGATACACAGGTGCGTCAGAGACGCCGTTGGGAGCGCTGGCCTCAGTGGTACCGGAGAGCTTTTTTCTCACCTTCTGGCAGTATGCCAGCGCCTTGCCGGCGCATACACCTGGGAAGAGATTGCTCCTTGAGAAATTGCTTGAGCATGTGCCTGATGAGCATTTTGCCGCGATCTGGAACGAGGTTCGCGATGGCGATGATGAAATGCGTAACCGCCTGTGGGAGAAAATGGCCAGACATCTGCCGGAGCGCTTTTTCGTCCAGGTCTGGCCTGCCATCAGGGATCTGAAAGATCATCAATTGCGGCTCAGGCTGCTGGGAGCGCTGGCCGGACATGTTCCTGCCGAGTTTGTCGTCGAGTGCTGGGAATTGCTCAAGACGCTCAGCGGGCGAGATATGCCGGTTCGTGTGCTGGCGGAACTGGTCCCACGCTTGCCATCAGAGATGTTTACACAGGTGATTGAACTGGCGCTGGACGGCTCTGCGCCGCGCCCCGGCTACGCCGCCGTCCTGGCGTGGGTGATCTCCCGGCTGAGCGCGGAGGAGTGCGCGGCTGTGCTGGAGCGTTTATTGCCTGCTCAATGGCGCGCATACGACCTGGTGGAAGTGTTCATGGGCATGGTCA
>DASZXF010000642.1:0-5497 GCA_035546055.1 Ktedonobacteraceae bacterium | reverse complement strand
AGAGCGCCGCCGGCAGTTGCTCGCGCGTGACCACATTGGGCAGCGCGGCAGTTTGCGCGACATTGAAAAGCGTCCCGAGAACGCCGGTCAGCACGACCACTAGATAGAGCTGAGGCATACTCAGCAGGTGGAACCAGAAGGTCAGGGGGATGCTCAGGGTCAGAAGCAGGCGGCCAGTGTCGCAGATCAGCATCGTGCGTCGGCGATCCCATCTATCCACCAGCGCGCCCGCCAGTGGACTGACTGCCAGCACAGCGATGGTGCTCAGACCCACGGCCAGGCCGGCCTGTACGGCGGAGCCGGTCAAAGCCAGGATCAGCAACGGTAATGCGATAAATTGCTGCTGATCTCCGATAAAAGAGACAAGTTGTCCGCCTTGCAAAAGCAGGTAGGTGCGATTACGCCAGAGAGGCGTGGCCTCGTCAGGCAGTTCGTAGGGCTGCATGGTCAAACTCCATTCTCGTAGACGCGTCTGGCGCGCCAGGGACACAAAAAAGCCATGGGCGGTCTGTATCTCGTCCAACGGCTGCGCACACGTGAGAAAGGGAGGTTGCAGGCACAGAAAAACAGCCGTGGGCGAGCAGTGTGTCACCCACGGCTGTTACTTTGACGTTTTTACGACATTATGGCTGCTCTTGTGTCAACGTCGTCCCCAAAAAAGGCATAGTACGGCACTGGGCGACACGAAACGCGTGGACGCAGGCATAACGAGAGCGGAAGCACCACCCTCTGGCGGGACTTAAAGTCGCGTGCGCCATATCTATCCTTTCTCCAGGGTATCTCCAGAGGAGATCCTATCATATTTGGAACAGTGTACGGCCAGAATAACACATGCGTTGAGATGAGTCAATCTCCAGCGCGGGTAGGAATCAGGGCTTTCTCGTTTTCCCGTTTTGTCTCTGCTGCCTCGCGCCGCCGCAGGCGGCGCAAGTTAGAAGAATGATGCAGGGCCAGCCGGGCCGCGCTCGCCAAACCTCATGCAAAAAAGAGGGGGCGAGGCGCAACCAGCGCTTGGGGCCGCCTCAGAAAAAGGGGGGAGGACTCAAGTTAGAAGAATGATGCAGGGCCAGCCGGGCCGCGCCCGGCTGGCCCTGCATCATTCTTCTTTTTTGGGGGGAGGCATGGCGAGCAACAGAAGGAAAATTATCAGGAAAGGATAAAGAGATACATGAAAGGCCTTTGGGGTAGGAATAGACATGTGTTGTGCTGTATCCGCCGGGGGGCTTTGTTCCGCAGGACGGCGGAGCAGGAGATGAGGCAGGCGTTCTTGCCGCGCCTGTCCTTTGCTGGTTATCTCTGGCGAAATGTATTTGAGTGCCGCTATACAATAGGCATAGAGGGGTAATCCTGGAAGCACATCATGTCTTGCCTTAATATGCCAGCCGTAGGCGCTGGGTTCAGGGGAAGGAGGCGTCTGGTCTATGCCTGCCTTGAAGCAGAATCGCCAGGGGAAAGCCCGGCCATTGAACAGAGAGGAGAAGCGTTTTCTGACTCTGGCCCGGGAGAGCGCTGACGTTTTCTGGATGCTGACGCCGGCTGGTCAGATGGGCGAGCACTCCGAGAACTGGCAGGCTTTTACCGGCCAGGGGGCCAGAGAGTGCCAGAGTCAGGGCTGGCGCGATGCCCTCCATCCCGCCGAACGGCCCGCGCTGGATGAGGCGCTGACGCAAGCTGTGACGAGTCAGCACACCAGCGAGGCGACCTGCCAGGTGCGGCATGCGAACGGGGCGTACCGCTCGCTGGCCCTGCGGATCATTCCGGTGTCCCCTGCCCGGGGCGATGAAGTGCAAGAACTGCTAATTTGCGGCAAAGATGTCACTCATCGCAGACTCCAGGCGCGCATGAGTGAGGCGCAGACCAGGATTGCCCTCAAAGCCTCGCACGTGGGCATGTGGGATTGGGATATCGTGGCGAATCAACTCACCTGGAGCGAGCAGAACAAAGCGCTCTTTGGCTGGCCGCCCAATGCGACGGTCTCCTATCAGAGCTTTCTGGCCGCTGTCCATCCCGATGATCGCCAGCGTGTTGACCGCTTGCATAGCCGGGCCTTGCGGGACCACGAGGAATTTCGCACTGAGTACCGGGTGATCTGGCCCGATGGGAGTATTCACTGGCTGGCCGACCGGGCGTGCTGCATCTGTAACGCGCGTGGGAAGGTCGTGCATATGATCGGCGCGACCATCGATATTACCGATTTGAAGTTGATTGAAACGCGGGCGCGCGAAGCGGAGATGCGCAACCATATGATTCTTGAGAGTATTACCGATGCATTCGGCTCTCTTGACGCCGCTGGACGTTATCTCTACGTCAATCAGCGCATGGAGGAATACTCTGGCCGGAGCCGGGAAGAACTGCTGGGCAAGTCGATCTGGGAGGTCTTTCCCCGGCTGCGCGACACGTCTTTTGAGCGCATCTGCCGGCGGGTAATGGAGACGCGGAAATCTGAACGCGCGGAGATGTTCTTCCCACCTTTTCAACTCTGGGTCGATCTGCATATCTATCCGACGGGCGATGGTCTGGCCATCTACGCCAGTGATATCAGCGAACGCAAGCGCGTAGAAGCGGCGCTGTGTGAGAGCGAAGCGCGTTTCCGCCGGTTCGTCAACGCCAATATTATCGGTATCACCATCTCCAACCTGGAAGGCCACATTTATGAGGCCAATGACGCTTTTCTCTCCCTGGTGGGCTATACGCGAGCGGACCTGGCGGCGGGTACTCTCAACTGGGCGGCGATGACACCGCCGGAGGACATGGCGCGCGAGAAACAGGCTGTGGAAGAGATACGCGCAAGCGGGACGTTCAAGCCCTTTGAAAAAGAATACCTGACGCGCGATGGCCGGCGCGTTCCCGTGCTGGTTGGCGGCACGCTCTTTCGCTATAACGATTCCTCGGCCAGCGACGCGGAATCGCTGCAAATCAGCTTTGTGCTGGACCTCAGAGCGCAAAAGGCCGTGGAACAACAGAAAGACCTCTTCCTGAGCATGGCCAGTCACGAACTGAAGACGCCGCTGGCCGCGCTCAAGGGGACGCTACAACTGGCCGAGCGGCGTATGAAACGCATGCTGGCGTCTGCCGCCGCCCTGCCCTCGGAGCAGCAGACCTTTCTGGAGGATCTCTCCAGGCATCTGACCAGCTCGGTACGCCAGGTCGATCTCCAGACGCGTTTAATCAACGATCTGCTGGATATCTCGCGTATCCGCGCCAATACCCTCGAATTGTCGCTGCACCCGTCTGATCTGGGGCAGATTGTGCGCGAAACGGTGACGGATCTACGCGTAGCTGAACCGGCGCGCGCGATTTCCCTGGATCTGCCAGAGCGTCCGGTGCTGGTACTGGTGGATACGCAGCGCATTCACCAGGTCATCGCCAACTACATCACCAACGCTATCCGCTATTCGTCGGCTGAAAAGCCGATTCGGGTTGGACTGGAACTGGCGCAGACGCAGGCGCGGGTCTGGGTGCAGGACGAGGGCCAGGGTCTGACTCCCGAAGCCAGTCAGAAGATCTGGGAGCCATTCCAGAAAGCGCAGGGCGTAGCCACGCAAAGCGGCGGCAAGGGTCTGGGTCTGGGCCTCTATATCTGCCGCATGCTGATCGCCCTCCACCACGGAACCGTGGGCGTGGAGAGCGTGCCCGACCAGGGGTCGACCTTCTGGTTCACTCTGCCCCTGCATCGCGCATAAATGATGCTCACCCGCTCGTGGCCTTTGTATTGACACCAGGGTGAGATTGCAGTATCCTCAAGCCGATTGTCAGCCAGTTTGTGCCGGATCGCTCGCGTCTCCGCCGAATCTTCCGTGAGAAGCCGCAAAGATCAGGCGACTTGAGCAGAGAAATTCAGAGGAAAACGCTTGTGAATATATCCATTCATTACCCGACCGCCAGCCTGAAGCCCAGGCGAGAGGAGAGTCTGCAACATGGCCATCTGTGGATCTTCTCCGGCGCCTTGCAGCAGCCTCCCCACTGGATCGAGCCGGGAGGGCTGGTGGATGTCAAATCCGCGACCGGCCAGTTTGTCGCGCGTGGCTATTACAATCCGCGCACCGATATCGCCATTCGCATTTTAACGCACGCGCAGGACGAGGCCATTGACGAAGCCTTTCTCCAGCGGCGGGTGAGCGCAGCGGCGGAACTGCGCCAGGTCTTCGATCCTGCCGTCACCAACGCCTTCCGTCTCATCAATGCCGAAGGCGATGGACTGCCCGGCCTGGTCGTTGATCGCTACGCCGAGATCCTGGTCGCGCAGATTCATACCCTGGGCATGGAGCGTCTGCGCCCGCAACTGATCGCCGCTCTGATGGAGGCTACCGGTACACACGGGATTCTCCTGCGCAACGACGGGCAGGCCCGCCAGCGCGAGGGCATGGAGGTAGAGGAGCCGTCAGTGGTCGCCGGAGCTGTGCCCACCCAGGTCACCATTCGCGAAAACAACGTTCTCTTCACCGTCGATCCATGGGAGGGCCAGAAAACCGGCTTTTTCCTCGATCAGCGCGATAAACGCGAGGCGCTGCGCAAATACGCCAGAAACGCCCGGGTTCTCAATTGCTTCAGCTACACTGGCGGCTTCTCCGTCTACGCGGCGCTCGACAAGGCCCGCGTGGTCAGCGTCGATATCTCAGCGCCCGCCGTCGAGGCCGCGCGCCAGCATTTTGTCCTCAACGGCCTCGATCCCGACCAGCACGAATTTCACACCGCCAACGTCTTCGACTACCTGGAGCAAGCACGCCAGGAAGGGAGGCAATTTGACGTGGTGGTGCTTGATCCGCCGGCCTTCGCCAAGAGCCAGGGCGCGCGCAACCAGGCGCTCAGCGCCTATCGTCGTCTCAATCTGCTCGGTATGCAGGTGCTGCGTCCGGGCGGGATTCTCCTCAGTTGCTCCTGCTCCGGCGTGGTCGGCATGGACGATCTGCTCGGTATCCTGGCTCAAAGCTCGCAACGCCTGGGCCGCTCTGTGCAACTGCTCGAATCATTCACCCATGGCGTCGACCATCCCATTCACCTCGCTATGCCAGAAACAGCCTACCTGAAAGCCGTCTTCTGCCGGGTAAATTGAGAAACAATCCTGCTACCTGAATAGCCTGTAATATCGCAAAAATGGAAGTGGGCTGCTATCTATGCCATTCAAGCCATCGTTTCAGTCCTCGATCAGGGTGGAAAGAGCAGAAGCGGTCTGCTGTAGTTTTCCGAGTATTTCGAGGAGGGGGATTATGAAGGGGGTGTGCAGAAGTTGCGGGTAAGGCGTTTACGAGGATGAGGTGGCGGAGGGCTGGCCATGGGCGGCGATCTCTTCGACGAGACTCAGGAAGAGACGCAGGGTGGGATGCAGTTCATCACGTCGCCAGAGCATGCCCATTTCGACGCAGGTCGGGGCATCTTGCAAGGATTTGTAAACCACACCATCGCGGTGCTGGTGCTGTACCGAGGCGGGGACGAGCGCGACCCCCATGTTGGCGGCGACCAGGCCGATGATGGTCTGCATGAGCCAGGCTTCCTGCGC
>DASZXF010000641.1:0-2457 GCA_035546055.1 Ktedonobacteraceae bacterium | reverse complement strand
CAACGGCTTGCGAGGCGCCGCAGGCGCCGAGGATGCGAGAAGAAGGATTCGCCAACGGTATCCAATTGGGGAGGACTCATGAGAAAAAGCGTAGATTGCAGCATACATGGGTGCGATAATGCATCGGGAAACGATGGTCATCTAGACCACTAGATGACTTGACGAATAGACCGGGAGGATGGTACACTTGGCGTAGGTAATGTCCCTTTTTGGCCGTTCTGACAATTCATATCTGCCAGAAGGATCTGGTCCATCTATCCTTTTCCTCTCACATGTGGAGTCGCTACCGGTGGAAGCCCCCATGCTTCTGCTGTCAGCTCGTCGAGCGATCTCCCCGGCGGGTGAGCGGGAAATGCCAAAGGAAAGGAACCGGGTATGAAACAACACGTGCGACGTATGCTTTGTCTCTCCGTTATCTTGTGTTTGAGCCTTTTTTCGCTGCTGCTCTGGCAATCTCATAGTCAGCCAGCGCACGCTGCTGGCCTGGCCAATGGCTATTTCGCCCCCTATGTCGATGTCAGTTTGCAGCCGACGTTTCCCCTGACGCAGACTTCTCAGCAGACGGGCGTGAAGTATTTTACCCTGGCGTTTGTGCTGGACAGCGGGGGCTGTCAGGCTTCGTGGGCGGGCAGTACGCCCATTAACCAGGGCTTTATGCAGACGGATATCAGCAATTTGCGCGCGCTGGGAGGCGATGTTATCGCTTCGTTTGGGGGCGAGGTCGGCACAGAACTGGCCACGTCTTGCGGAAGCGTGAGCGCGCTCCAGGCCCAGTACCAGGCTGTGATCAATGCCTACAATCTGACCCATCTCGATTTTGACATCGAGGGCGGAACCCTGGGGAATACTGCGGCCAATAATCGACGCGACCAGGCGATTGTTGGTCTGCAAAAGGCGGCCCAGAGCGCGGGCAAGCAGCTCACCGTCTCTTTTACGGTTCCGGTGACGGCGACGGGGATGCTCGGCGATGGCCTGAGTTTGATCCAGGGCGCGGTAGCCGCCGGGGTGAATATCAGCGTGGTGAACATCATGACCATGGACCTGGGCGGATCAGGCGATGGCGCGACGAGTATGCTGGCGATGAACGCGGCCATTGGCCTCTACAATCAACTGGCACCGTTGTTCCCCGGCAAATCCAGCCGCCAGATCTGGTCGATGATTGGCATGACGCCTATGATCGGTCTGAATGGCTCGGGCGGCGAGGTCTTTACTGAGCAGGATGCGCAGGCTGTGTTGACCTTTGCTCAACAGCATGGACTGGGTGAACTGGCCATGTGGTCGGCAGGACGTGACCAGGAGTGTCCCGGTGGGGCCAGCGTGATTTCCACGACCTGTAGCGGTACCACGCAGCAGCCCTTCGACTTCTCGAAGATCTTCAATCAGTTTAACGGAACCAGCGGTACGCTTCCAACGCCTACACCGCCCGCGCCGCCGGCTGGCAATCTGGTGAGCAATCCCGGCTTTGAAAGCGGCTCAACCGTCGGCTGGATCTGTGATCCCAACGATGCTGTGGTTTCCAGTCCGGTTCACAGCGGCGGTGATGCGCTCCTGGTCACGGCCCGCTCTATCACTACCGGCCTGTGTCTCCAGACCATCAGTGTGCAGCCCAGCACCGCCTATACGCTGACCGCGTATGTTCAGGGGGGATATATACAACTGGGCGCCAGTGGCTATAGCAACACCTGGACCAACAGCGGCAGCTACACGCAGTTGAAAGTGAGCTTTACCACCGGTGCCTCGGTGGCCTATGTGACCATTTACGTCAATGGCTACTTCTCGGCAGGAAACGGCTACGCCGATGATATCGTGCTCAGCGGTCCTGGCGGTAGCACACCGACACCCACACCAACTACGGGCACCACACCGACGCCGACGCCGACGAGAGGTACCACGCCAACGCCCACCCCGACGGCAGGTAGGACACCCACGCCGACGCCGACAATTGGTACTACACCCACGGCTACGCCCACGCCGCAGCAGGGCGGCAATCTGGTGCTGAATCCCGGCTTTGAGACCGGCAATCTCTCCGGCTGGACCTGTAACAGCGGCGATAGCGTGGTGAGTTCGCCGGTTCACAGCGGCTCACACGCCCTGGCCGTGGTCCCCGGCAACTCGACCACCGGCGAATGCGACCAGACCATCACGGTCCAGGCCAACCATACCTATACGCTGACGGCCTATGTCGATGGTCCCTATGCCTACCTCGGGGTGCAGAGCGGCGCTTCGACCTGGACCAGCAATAGCAGTTATGGCAGGTTGAGCGTGAGCTTTACCACCGGCGCCTCGCAGACCAGCGTGACCATCTATGTGCATGGCTGGTATGGGCAGGGCAATGTCTACGCTGATGATTTCTCTCTGCAATAGCTGCTAGAAGACCGCTGACGGGCTGTGGCAGGCGCGGCTGCCAGGCTACGAAGCGGGAGGCTCAGAGACACGGCTCTGAGAGTCACGTCTGCG
>DASZXF010000640.1:0-4810 GCA_035546055.1 Ktedonobacteraceae bacterium | reverse complement strand
CAAAAACGTATGGATGGACACATCAACGTATCTTTTATTGAACAATAGTCATGTGTAATACCCCACAAAGGAGTAGACTATTATGGAGCCTGTTCTTCTTGCTATTGTCGTTGGAGTTGTTGCCTTACTCATTGTCATTTTTATCATTTTGCGCCTGTACT
The DNA here is from genome assembly GCA_035546055.1 of Ktedonobacteraceae bacterium. GTDB lineage: Bacteria > Chloroflexota > Ktedonobacteria > Ktedonobacterales > Ktedonobacteraceae > Paraktedonobacter. The sequence goes on along the minus strand of DASZXF010000640.1, from coordinate 4,649 downwards.
TCTCCTGGCTGCATAAAGTTGGTCCTAACCAGGCCTTGATTATCTCACATGGCAATAAGGTTGAGGTAATCACAGGTGGCACCAAGTTCGTCAACCATTTGACAACCCGCTGGCAAGAGCTTTCGCTTGAATTGATGTCCTTTGACGTAGCTCCTTCGCAGGATCTCTACACCACGCAGGGCGTGGCGGTGAACGTTGAGGCGGTGACGCAGATTAAAGTGCGCTCGGATGTTGAGAGCGTGCGTACCGCCGCCGAGCAGTTTCTGAGCAAGACGCAGGCTGATCGCGAAAACCTGATCCGCCTGGTGATGGAAGGCCATCTGCGCGGCATTGTGGGTCAGTTGACGGTTGAAGAACTGGTCAAAGACCCTGAGAACGTCGGCTCGAAGATGCTGAAAACCGTCACGCCTGATATGGAAAAGATGGGCCTGCAGGTCATCTCTTTCACGATCAAGGATGTGCGCGACAAGAACAACTACATCACCAACATGGGTCTGCCCCAGGTGGTGAAGATCCGTAAAGAGGCCGAGATTGCTTCGGCGCTGGCCCAGCGCGATACGCAGATCCAGCAGGCGAACGCGGCCCGTGAGGCGGCTGTAGCCAAGGCAGCAGCAGACCAGGAACGCGTGAAGGCTGAAACCGAGTCGATGGCCCTGCAGGCGGAGTCACAGCGCAACCTGGCCCTGAAAAAAGCATCCTTTGACGCCGAGGTGAAGAAACAGCAGGCGGCGGCGGACAAAGCTTACGATATTCAGGCTAATACAACTCAGCAGTCAGTGGTGGCGGAGGCCGTGAAAGTTACTCAGATCGAGAAAGAGGCGCAGGTCAAGGTGCAGGAAGCGGAAATCAGACGCCGCGAACTGGAACTGCAGGCCACGGTGCAGAAAGCCGCTGAGGCCGACCGCCGGCGCATTGAAACCCTGGCCGAAGCCGAACGCCAGCGTTTGATCTTCGAGGCTCAAGGTCAGGCGGAAGCTGCCAAGGCCATTCGCGCCAAAGGTGAAGCCGAAGCCGAAGTTATCAAGGCCAAAGGTCTGGCGGAGGCCGAGGTCATTCGCGCTAAAGGTGAAGCCGAAGCTGATGCCATGCGCGTCAAAGCAGCGGCCTTCCAGGAGTATAACCAGGCTGCTGTGCTGGATAAGCTGCTGACCGGTATGCCGGAGATTGTCCGCGCCATCGCCGAGCCGTTGAGCAAGGTTGACAAGGTTACGATTGTCTCGACCGGCGGAGACGGCGCGAACAGTGGTATGGGCGCCAGCCGTCTGACAGGTGATATCATGAATATGGTAGCCCAGGTGCCCGCGCTCTTTGAACTGCTCAGCGGTACGCGCATTGGCGACCTGATGAACCGCGTCCCCTCCCTCAATAACCAGGACAACGCGTCGAACGGAAATGGCGCTTCCCCGGTCGTCGAGGCCAAAGGCGAGAAGTAAGACACGGAAGGTCAGTGCCGTAAGTGCCGCGTGTGTCTGCTGAACAGCACACGCGGCATTGGTGCGCCCTATTATAGAATTCGGGGGAATAGCGCTGATGAATCTGTTGGAACGGGTGCTCACGCTTTTACGAGCCAATTTGACGACGGTGGCGGAGAAAGCGGATGATCCAGAAAAGACCCTCCGCCAACTCCAGCAAGATATGCGCAACCAGCTTGTCCAGGTTAAGACGCAGGTTGCCACGGCCATTGCGGAAGAGATGAAGTTAAAAAAACGCGGCGAGGAGTCCCTGGCTGAGGCGAATCTGTGGCTGAAAAGGGCTGAAATGGCGGTTCAACAGGACAATGAAAACGCGGCCCGCGATTACCTGGCTCGTTACAATGATCTGGTGCGCCAGACGCAGCGCTACGCTCAGCAAAACAAGGAACATGAGCAACTCGTCGCGACGTTGCGCGGGATTCTGCGCCAGTTGGAGGCAAAAATCACCGAAGTCGATACCACTATGGAACTGCTGGCGTCACGCAAACGCAGCGCCTTGCTCCAGCAGCGCATCTATGATACGCTCAGCAAATCCGGTTCGCCGAAGGATAAAGAGATGGCGGAACGCGCTCAGGATCGCCTGCTTGAAGTCGAGGCCCGCGCCCGCGCCCTGGCCGAACTACAGCAGCACGACCTTGACGCCCAGCTCACACGAATCACCCAGGAGCAGGTGATTGAGGATCAGCTTCAGCAGCTGAAGCAAAAAAAGCTGATGCCTCGTTCCGCGCAGAAGCCTTTATCTGCCAGCGAAAAACGCGCCAGCCAGCCCGCGCCTGAACAAAATGTCCCTCCCAGGCGAGCCGCTCCCAATCTGCCCAATACCGGCGAACTCGCGCCCACCGCGTCCGCTGAAGCGGCTCCTATGGATCTGGAGCAACTGAAACGCTCGCTGGGCATGTAATGCCGCTTTGTATCCTTCGCGATGAAGTACCCTTCCGCGCCGGGAAAAGCGATCCATGCGCGCCATCTGTGACTTTCCCAGCGCGTCCCACGCTCTCTTTAGTGGAAAAAGATCGAAAACAGAATAATGATGACCATCGCGATGACAATGCCGACGATAAAGGAGAAGCTGTTATTCTTTTTCTCCTCTTCGCTGACCTCTTGCTTTTCTTCGTTCTCAATGGCCTTTTTTGCAGTGCTCATAGTTCTCTCTGTGCTTTCCTCGTTGGATATGGTTGTATGCACCGCCTGCGGCGGTGTGCAAAGAGATGTCGGGGCATAGCCCCTTCGCCTCCTGTTTCCTCAGAGATGGCGCCCCCAGGTCAGGGGGCAGCTCTTAACCATCCCGTTCTTTCAGACCAGCGCCCTGGCTGTACCGGCCTAGAGGGCGGCGACCAGGGCGGATTCGACATTGGTCAGCACAACCAGGCTCTCGACGGGCGCGGTTTCGCGCGTGGTGATGAGCACCTGGAAGACATCCCTTTTCCTGGTCAGAATACGCAGCAGAATATACCGGGTGCCGCTGGCAATGATTACATGGTCGCAACTGTCGCCGCGTTCTGGCTCAACGACCTGTGCTGCTCCCTGAATGATGTCGCTTAGATAGGTACACATCGGCGAGATATCGGTCTCGTCCACGGATACCTGCGCAATGGGCGTACCGTCCAGCCCGACAACCGCCGAGGCGAGAAAGCCAGCCACGGAATAGCCAACTGTCTGCAAGGCAGCCGCCAGGGCTGGATAATTGCGCTTGCTCGCTGTGCTCGTTGCGCCACTTCCGCCAGCCTCCGCACCCGGTCGAGGCGGTGCTGGCTGAGCGGGTACACGCGGCGCTCCCCCGCTGCGTCCATCATTGCCCGCAGCCGGTTGAGCCGGAGCTGCCGGCGACAGGGAAGCGATTACTGGCGTGGCAGCCGGGACGACAGACGCTGATGGTATCGAGGCCGTGGGCGACACTGGCGGCACCAGGGAAGCGGCGGAATTCTGCGCGGGCGGCGCTTTGCGCAACGCAGCCAGACTTTGCAGGGTATCCCCTTTGTTTCCTTCTGGCACGCCGGGAGGTCTGACTGCCCCCAGGTGAGCAGACTGACCATTCAACGGACCCGAGGCAGGCGCCTGCCACTCGGTGGGCGCGGATTGCTTGCCGTTCTGCCTGACCGCGCGGTGCGGCGTGGTAAACATTGACTCTTCGGGATTGATTTTCCTCAGACCCGAATCGGCGGGATTGAGACCGTTTGGTCTGGGCACGGCGGGCCACTCCGCGCTGACATTGCTCATCTGCGTCGGTGCGGGCGAAGCGAACGACGGCAAGGGCGAAGCCGGGACGCCGGTTGGCGGCGTCTTGGGCAGCACGGGTGAGCGCTCCACTGGCGTAGCTGGCATCTGGCCCGTATTGCCAGTAATGCGCGGCAGCACAGGCGAGCGCTCCGCTGGCGTAGCTGGCATCTGGCCCGTATTGCCAGTGTTGCGCGGCAGCACAGGCGAGCGCTCCACTGGCATTGCCGGCATCTGGCCCGTATTGCCACGCAACACTGGCAGATCCAGGTGCGTGGGCTGATCAGTCAGCCAGGAGGGCAAAGGCGCATTGTTCTGCCCAACGCCCGTTTTATGCACGGTTGAGGGTGTGATATTCACGCTGCCCTGGCGGGGCAAGGCCTGTCCGGCCTCACCATCCGTCACCGCGCGCATCTGCGCCGAAGGTTGCAGCGTAGGATACGGGCCGGTTGGCTGCCACCAGGCTTTCTTTTCAGCTCCGTCAGGCGTCTCTCCCTGCGGACTCGCGCTCTGGCCCCAGACCTGCTCGTAGGGAACTCCCTGCTGAGCGTCTGCGGTCGAAAAGTCAGCCGGCGCGAACTGGAAAGGCGTATCGTCCTCCTCCATATCGTCCAGCGTGTTCACAAAAGCCGTAGAAGTGGTTTGCGCCATCAGCGTCGACGGATCAGGCATGGCGCTATTCCCCGGCCTGATCACCTCCATTTCGCTGCTCATCTGCTGGTACTCGGCGTACTTGGAGCGATATTGCAAGGCCTGGAAAATCAAACGTGACAGCGGCTGTGTTACATTTGGTGTGATATGGTCGTTCCAGGGACGATGCACGACTGTACCGTTTTTATGCGCGGCCAGCGCGAAAAAGGCCTCTTCACCGCGCAACGTGCCGTACTCCGCCCAGATCAGTTCACCCGCCTGAAAACGCAGTAGCCCCTGTTCCTCCAGACCCGTATTCACCACCAGGGCGAT
>DASZXF010000639.1:0-2467 GCA_035546055.1 Ktedonobacteraceae bacterium | reverse complement strand
TTTCCGAGATACTGGCCTCGTAATAGCCCATCTCGCCGAAAACCTCTTCCGCTGTATCCAGAATCTTGCGCCGGGTGGCCTCGCCGCGCGCGGTGACTGGCACCAGAGGCGTATTTCCCTCGCTGCCTCTGCTCACCCTCTGTCTCTCTCGCTCCCCTGCCCGATCTTGCTTTGCCATAACACGCTCTGCCTTTTCACGTTTTTCCCCATTATATCTATCTTCCGGCTATTCTTCTACCACAAACAGAGAAATGGGTATGCTTGATGGTGTTATCCAACGAGAACGATGAGGGCAGCAGAAAAACCGGATACAAAGACGAGGCAGACGCCGTTCCCACTGGCGTCTGCCTCGTCTCTCACTCAATGGTCAGTTTTAGCCTTGCTGCCCGAAGGTGCGGGTGCGATTGCGGCGCGTCTCGATGGGGCGCAGGATCAGGTACACGATCAACGCGAAGATGACTCCGATTTCAAAGCCGACATCCATACCATAGGGCTGGTTGATAAGCCCGCCGATCACCCCTGCGATGGGGTAAAAGTTGCCGTTGATGATCCAGGTCTGCGCGAAGCCCAGGAAGGCGCCGAACAGGCCAACCGCCATGGCCACCAGGGCCGACCAGCCAATCGGCAATTTGCCGGGACTGTTCCAGTCGTCGACATTGTAGCGCCCTTTGCGAATGACAAAGTGCTCGACAATCAGGATGATGGACCAGGGGCCGAGCCAGTAGGCAATCAGCAGCAGGAAGCTGTCCAGCGTTTCGTAGAAGTTACGCGCCACCAGCAGCGAGATAATCACATAGATCACCGCGCCGATCAGCGTCCAGACATAGCGCGGCACGCGCTGCCAGGCGCGGCCAAAGACCTGCACAGTCAGACCCAGGCTGTAGTCGTTGGGGATGTTGTTGGCGATGATGCTCAGGGCCAGCAGGAAGACCAGGAGCGAGCCAAAGCCGCCCAGCGGGGAAAGCGCGTGGTTGAGCAGACTGCCCACGTCGTTTGAGCCGAAGGCCGAGGCCAGCAGAACGCCCAGCACTTCCAGCAGGATGCAGGGGATACCAATGCCCAGGGCGGTCAGCCAGAAGACGCGCGCCGGTCTGGTATTCTCCGGCTGGTTGACGTTGTAATCAGCCGCGTAGGACGACCAGCCGGTGGCGAAGCCGTAGACCGCGCCGCCGAAGGAGATCAGGCTGGCGATCTCCGCCACGCCGAAGGCCGGGGTTGCCGCGATGGTAAAATGTTTGGTGCTGGTTCCCAGCAGAGTGGCCACGATGATAAAAATGATGGCCATGGGAATCCACGACCAGCGCTCGTAGTAGTGAACATAGCGATAGCCGTAGATGCTCACCAGGGTGGTCAGCAGGGCGATCAGGATAATGCCCAGAGCCTGCCAGACCGTGCCGCTCAGAGTCAGTCCCAGCACCGTCGCGTTACAGGCGGAGAGTTCCTGCGGACCACAGGCCAGCGCCGCCACCAGTTGTCCGCCGATTACGACGTTCACCGCCGACCAGCCGATGCAGGCTGCGACGTTGAAAATAGCCATGATGCTGCCGCCTATCATGCCAAAGGCAAAGCGCGAAATAGTCATCTGGCGCAGACCCAGACGCGGCCCCAGAGTGGAAAAGATCGCCGGAGGCAGGACGCCCAGCACGTTGAACACGACAATGATCGCCAGGCTATCCCAGAAGCCCAGTTGAAAAACCGCTGTCGATAACGCCCCCAGAGCGACCGTCGAAATAACCAGATTGGCCGAAAGCCACATGGTAAAATTATCAAAGATGCGAACATGAGTGCGGGTGGATGGCGAGACACGCTCAATACCGTGTGTCTCTATACCACGTTCTTCAGGAATGGTGACTGTATCGACTGTATCGGCAGCCATATGTGTCTCCTTTGCAAGACATGTAAAGATCGTTTATATGCTCCGAAAACGGCGGGCCGCCTCTCACGGCCCTCTGGTCGAACCCATCTTGCCGGCACAGCTCCAGGCCGTTCTGCACAGTCTGCCGGTCGCGCTCTGCCGCAAAAAAAGATGCCAGTGTCCTCCGAAATCCTCCAGATCTCCGAAGGGTAGACGAATGCGACGCTCTCGGACCAGCACAGGACGAAAGCGCCGACGATGAAAAATGAAAAAACAACCCAATACGCCTGTGGACTGGTGAAGAGCTTTACTATTCATCAGTATAGCATTTCTTCCACCGCTCCGCTAGCTGTTTTGACCCGCAGAGCAGGGCTTATGCCACGTCCCCTTCTTCCCGCCTGCCCTTTCTCCTGTCAGATGCAGCGGGTGCCCAGTCCTCTGCCGGAGCGCGAGTATCCCCACAAACCCCCCTTTTTCTCTTCTTGCGCGCCACCGCAGCAATCTTGCAACAGTCCTGACCTGTCTGGCAGAGCTTTTTCGTTTTCCCGTTTTGTCTCTGCCGCCTCCATGAGTCATCCTCAATTTTCCTGAGGCGGCCCCAACCGCTTGTTG
>DASZXF010000638.1:0-4263 GCA_035546055.1 Ktedonobacteraceae bacterium | reverse complement strand
GGCCGTCTGGCGGTTGGTCCATCCCCCGACGCGCTCCAGGGAAGACGGAAGCTCCCACTGGTAGAGCGTCACAAACGGCTGGATGCCATGTGCCAGGAGGGTATCCACCAGACGGTCGTAAAAATCCAATCCTTTCTCATTGACCTCTCCATACCCATCAGGCAAGACGCGCGGCCAGGCGATGGAAAAGCGATATGCCTGGAGTCCCAGACTACTCATCAACGCCACATCCTGCGACACCCGCTGATAATGATCGGCGGCAAGCTGGCCGGTGTGACCCCCAGAGATCTTACCGGGGATAGCAGTAAAATCATCCCGGGCGCCGACTCCTCTGCCCTCTTCATCGCTCGCCCCCTCAACTTGAGATGAGGATGTTGCTGCTCCCCAGAGGAAAATGGGAGGGAAATTCCTGACCAACATCCGGGATGCCTGGTATGGCGGACACGCTGAGAAAGTGATCCTCATTGCTTCCTCTGTTCTTGCTTTACACGGGCGGGTTCGCGCAACTTGGATTGAGCACCGCCTGAATCGTAGTATCGTTGATGTTTTGCGGAGTCACGAAAGTCACGCCGGTATCTTCGGTCTGCACCTGCGTGCCTTCGCGGATCTCTTTGACAACGGCGTTGAGGCCGTCATAGCCCATGCGGAACGGATTCTGCACCACCAGGGCCGAGATCGTGCCATTTTTGACGCCAGTGATCTCATCAGGCGCAGCGTCCCAGCCAATAATCACCACTTTGCCCGCCAGACCGGCCTTCTTGACCGCTTCGGCGGCGCCAATCACGCCTGGCTCGTTGGCCGCGAAAATACCTTTCAGGTCAGGGTGCGCGGAAAGGATATCCTCGGTGACGCGCAGAGCGGTATTGGTATCGGATTGGGTGTATTGTGTCGCCACCAGGTCAAGGCCAGGATACTTCTTTAATTCGTCCAGGAAGCCTGACGCTCGCTGATCATTGGTCGCGGAACCCGCCAGGAAGGGCAGAAAGGCCACTTTGCCCTGATTGTGCAAGGCCTGAGCCAGCAGATCGGCGGCTTTATGGGCCGAAGCTACATTGTCAGTGGCAAACAGCGGAGCCTGAGCCGGCTGGGGATCGGTCCCCGAATCGATATTGACCACTTTGATCCCGGCGGTCAGTGCTCTCTGCGTGACCGGTACCAGCGCTTTGGCGTCGGTTGCCGCGTAGACCAGGCCATTGACGCCCTGGGTAATGTAATTGGTCAGGAGATTGACCTGACCTGTCACATCGGTCTCTGCCGTGACCCCATCCCATTGCAGGCTGACATTCTTCAGCTTGGAGGCCGCACAGACTGCTCCCTGGTGTACCGTCTCCCAATAGCTGGAGCCGACCGCCTTGGGAACCATGACCACTTTGATCGTGCCATTGGCCGCGCTGGTCGCATTGGGAGCCGTGGCATTGGTCTGCACCGCGCTACATGCGGTAAACAGCAGCAACATGCTCGCCAGAAACAGCGTGCTTGAAATCCGCGCACATACTCGCCTCATCGCGTACTCTCCTTTACAAAATACGTTCCGTGAAAAGCGCTCCTGAGTCTCCTTTAAGAACAGACGGCAGTATGATAGGACGTTCCTATGTTCTGGCAAGAACCATTGTGCCGCGCCTCACCTCCTTCAGGGTGTCCAATCGCCACGCTCGGCCCGGGCTGATAGTCTCATCCCCACGCTCACACTGCTTTCATCAAGCGGCGGCGACGGAATTGATCCCAGTACACGGCCAGCCAGATAACCACGCCAATAATGATATCCTGGTAAAATTCGTTGATATTGAGCAGAACCGCGCCATTGCGGATCAAAGCAATCAGAAAAGCCCCGATCAGGGTACCCAGAATTGTGCCCTGGCCCCCAAAGAGGCTGGCTCCCCCGATCACTGTGGCGGCGATGATATCCAGTTCCAGACCGATGCCAAAGTTGGGCTGCCCTGATATCACACGCGAGGAGGCAATCATCCCCCCGAAGCCCGCCAGCAGGCCCAGGATGACGTAGATGGCGATCAGCGTCCGGGTAATCGAGATTCCCGAAAGGCGTGCCGCCTCCTCATTTGAGCCAATCGCGTAGGCGTGACGACCCAGGCGCGTAAAGGAAAGAACCAGGTGCATGAGCCCTGCCAGCAGAACCAGGATAAGCAGCGGTACCGGGATGCCAAAAATGCTGCCATTGCCCAGGATGGCAAAATCGGGCGGCAGATTATACACACCAACGGCGTTGGTTGAGAGATAGACCAGGCCGCGAATCGCGCTCTGCGAGCCAAGCGTGGCGATAAAGGGATTGAGATTGGCTTTGGTGATCAAAAGCCCGTTGAGCAGACCAACGGCTCCCCCGACCAGGGTGCCAATCAGCACCCCCAGCGGCCAGCCCACCTGCGCCATGACCAGAGTACCCGTCATACCACCCAGAGCAGCGGTAGAGCCAACCGAGAGATCAATGCCGGCGGTGATAATCACCAGCGTCATACCCAGGGCAATCACAGCGGTCACGGTGGTCTGGGCCACAATGTTGAAGAGGTTGTTGAAGCTCAGAAAGACCGGCGAGACAAAACACAGGAGCACAAAAATGACCAGCAAGGCACCCGCCGCCGCTAGCTGGGCCACCACATTGGACAGACGCTCGCGCAAGCGCTGCCTGAACGAGAGTTGTTCGGCTGGCTGCGCGGGCGCCTCCTGGCTGGGGGAGCTGACCATGTTATTCATACGCTTTCACCTCCCTGGCTCCCGTTGCCAGGGCCAGAATGCGCTCCTCCGAAAAGTGTTCGCGCTGGAGTTCTCCTGCAATGCGTCCTTCGCGCAGCACCAGAATACGATCACACATGTTGAGGAGTTCAGGCAAATAGGATGAGATCAAAACAATCGCCCGGCCCTCCTGAGCAAGACGGCCAATGAGTTCAAAGATCTCGGCTTTGGCCCCAACATCGACGCCACGCGCGGGTTCATCAAAGAAAAGCACCCGTGAGCGCGTCTCTAACCAGCGGGCAACCACCACTTTCTGCTGGTTGCCGCCTGAAAGCAGGTTGACCCGGCGCTGAATGGAGGGAGTGCGAATACGCAGACGGGCCTGTTCCCGCAGCACATGCTGGCGTTCTTGAGCGAGGCGCAGGAAGCCCGCGACGGATGGCAGGTTGACCAGGGTGATGTTCTGATCGATACCAAGCGTCAGCGCCAGGCCATCCTTCTTGCGGTCTTCGGTCAGATAGCCAATGCCCGCCGCGATAGCGTGCCGGGGGGAGCGCACGCGCACCTGGCGTCCATCCAGCCAGATCGCGCCCGTGTCGAGCGGCTCCGCGCCAAAAAGCGTGCGAGCCAGTTCTGTGCGACCCGCCCCCACCAGGCCGGCGAAGCCCAGGATTTCACCAGCGCGCACCTCAAATGAACAATCATGCAGACGAGGAGCGCGCGAAATATGCTCGGCGCGCAGCACGACCTCGCCCGGCGTGGTCGCTGGCCGGGGATAGAGGTTGCCGATCTCACGTCCAACCATCAGGCGAATGAGTTTCGGCTCGTCCAGTTCCTCGCGGGGCAGGGTGGCCACTACCCGCCCGTCGCGCATGATGGTCACGCGCCGGGCAATGCGAAAGATCTCTTCCAGGCGATGCGAAATATACAGGATCGCAATACCCCGCGCCGTCAGGTCGCGCAGAACGGCAAAGAGCGCCTCGATCTCCTGCGCGGTCAGGGTGGCCGTTGGCTCGTCCAGAATGAGCAGGCGCGCGTCAATCGCCAGCGCTTTGGCAATTTCGACCATTTGCTGCTCGGCCACCGACAGACCCGCTACTACGTGGCGAGGGTCCAATGCCAGTCCCACTCGCCGGAGCAAGGCGCGGGACAGGCGTTCCTCCTCCCCTTTGCGCACCAGGCCAAAGCGCGTCTGCTCACGCCCCAGGAAGAGATTTTGCGCAATCGAAAGGTGGGGAGCCAGGGCAAATTCCTGGTAAACCATGGCGATGCCGCGCTCCTGCGCATACTGAGGACCGCCAAACTGGAGCGGCTGGCCATCGAGCAGAATACGTCCCTTTGTCGGACGCTCTACCTGCGAGAGGAGTTTCATCAAGGTGGACTTGCCCGCGCCATTCTCCCCGGCCACCACATGGACCTCTCCTGCGTAAATATCCAGGCTCACCTGCTCCAGCGCCAGCACACCCGGAAACTGTTTTGAAACCTCTTGCACGCGGACAAGAGGCGTCTGCAAGGATGATTGCACGTCAGATCCTTCCTCCAGATGCAATAGATTCCCTTCACCCGATGAGCCCGGGG
>DASZXF010000637.1:0-15019 GCA_035546055.1 Ktedonobacteraceae bacterium | reverse complement strand
TTCGCGCTTCCCCAGGCGATGGGCAGGCGCGCCAGCACTCCTTGCTCAATCTGCGGCTGCACCAGCTTGTAGGCGGTATAGAGATGATAGACATAGGCACTCAGCAGACGCGAGTTGAGCAGGGCCAGGAGAAAATAACAGATCTCCGGCTGGTCCGCACAGGCGCGCGGGTGGAGCAGATAGAGCGTTTGCAGAACCGCGTGCCCGCGCGTATCCAGGGCCGCTTGCAGGCGTTCGGTGCTTTTGACGACCAGCAATTTGGGGCGTAGATAGCGCTCCAGGGGTTTCTTGACGGCGGTTCGCGCGATGCCCAGGTGCGTATCAGCGAGGGCATAGGGACGCAGATCGACGCCGCCGCGCAGCACAGGCAGACCATCCTCAAGCTCGGCCAGCGGTTGCAACAGCTCGCTGGTGCGCCCGATCTCTTCGCCGCGTTTAATCTCCACCAGATCTTCCAGCGGCAAAAGCGGACCGTGATCGGCGGCGGCGTGAAGCGCGCGGCGCAGATGTTCGCTCTCGCGCCCCTGACCATGCCCGAGCAAATAGCGCAGTTCCATACCGGGCTGTTTGAGCAGTAGCAATTGCCCGATGCGCTGTGAGGCGGCGGCGTCGGAGCCGGGCGGCTGCTCCGCTCGCCAGCGCTCACGCGTCCAGGTGACGCGGTGGAAACGATGCGGCGGCGTTTTGCGCGCGACGATGACGACGGCGCCGACTTCGGCGGCGAAGACGCCCGCCAGGTGCCAGAGATGCTGAATGGTGCATTCGCGCAGCAGACTGGCGCGTTCTGGAGCTGCGTTGGCCCGCGCCAGGACTGGATCAGGCACCACCAGGCCAATCCAGCCACCAGGACGTACAGCACGCAGGGCCAGTTCCAGAAAAAGCAGATAGCTATCGACCTGCCCGCGTCCGCTGGCCTGGTGATACTGGCTCAGGTCAGTATTCCTGGTCGCCAGGTAGGGAGGATTGGCGACCAGCACATCAATACAGGGCTGCCAGGCCAGCGCCAGACTATCGGCCTGGTGAATGTGCAAAGAAGTTTGCTCAAGCTGCGCCCCGCCGGCCTCCAGAGCGGCGCGCACCTGCATTTCCGCCAGAAAACAGGCCACAGGATCGGGGTCCAGCCCCCAGAGGTTGCGCTGAACAACCGGCGTGAGATCGCCGGGAAGCATGTGCCGCGCGCTCAGAACCTGTCCCAGGCGCAGAGCTGCCCGCGCCAGAAAATTGCCGCTTCCACAGGCAGGATCAAGCAAGCGTGTATGCGCGAGATCGGCGGAGGTGGTATATCCGCACGCGTCGAGAATCTGATCCACCAGAGCATGAGGAGTCGAAAAATGGCCCCGTTGTTTGCGCTCTTGAGAGGGCAGGCCAGACTCATACCAGTTCAGCTCTCGTGTGCCGCGCGCTCCATGCTCCATCAGTCGTTCCTCGCCAGCTTTTAAGCTTCTCCTTGCTGCTCAGAAAGATCCGCGCCAGCCTCCGGCTCGTGCTCAGGCGTGACCAGGATGGTGAGCGTTTCCCGGCTGGCCTCCTCCACCTCAAGCGCCGGTGCCAGCGGAACAGCCCCGGCCTGCTGATCGTCCATCTCTTGCGCGCTCAGGATGTCCAGCGCCTCGCTGGCGGCCTGGCGTCCGGCCTCTTTGATACTGGAGGCTTTGCCCAGGCCAAGCAAGAGATCTTGCTCAAAAACCCCGACCGTGAAGATGCGATCATTATTGGTGCCGCTCTGTTCCAGCACGCGGTAGCGCGGCAGCGTACCCGAACGCCGCAGGACCGCCTTTTGCAACCGTCCCTTGGGATTGGTCTCCTGCGCCCGCTCATGGATCAGCGTCACCGCCGGGAGAATCGTGCGCGTCATAAAAGCACGCGCAGTCTCGGCCCCCTGATCCAGGTGAATGGCCCCGACCAACGCCTCCAGCACATCCGTACACAGCGAATCGCGCGAGCGCTCGTTGAACGTGCGCAGATTGGCAATGTCCACGCGAATGTACTCAAACAGGCCGAGATCCTGCCCGATGCGCGCCAGCACACGCCGGCTGACCACCTCTGACTTCAACGCAGTCATCTCACCTTCGGAAAACTGGGGAAATGTACGATAGATATATTCCACCACGAACGCGCCCAGCAGCGCATCTCCGAGAAATTCCAGGGTGTCATACGAATCGCGCACAGCAGTTTCCGGGCAACATGAATGATGCGTCAAGGCACGCTCCAGCAGAACGCGATCCTGAAAATGCACCTGTAATAAATTTTCAAGCTCTGTCAGCTTATCTATCGTCTCCATACGCCTCATTATAACTCAGTGCTTTTGGAAAGTCACCTTACAGCCCCATATAGGGACAAATCCCCTTGACTCTCAAGGTATGATAACAGAGAATGGCCTCAGAACAAAACATCTCGATCCAGCATGTACCATCAGCGGGTCTTTCTCCCGGTGAAACATGGCCGCGTGGCCGATGTAACCCGCCTGGTCAGAATAAACGAACCCACTGGCTGGCTTTTGACAGAATATATATGCATATCAGGATAAATCGACATGACAGGTAGAAAAAGTCACCTCTTGCGTGTTTCAGGTCTCGCTTTTCTTTGCGCGTTCGCCCTGACGCTTCTGTTGCCCTCGCTGGCCAGTGCGCTTCCCCTGCACGCAATTTTGTTGACATCAAATCCGGCCAAAGATGCCGTGTTGCGTACTCCTCCAACCCAGGTCCAGCTCTGGTTCAGCGAGGATCTGAACCCGACGCTGAGCACCGTCCAGGTGATTAACGCCGAACGCCAGCGCGTCGATCAAAATAATGCCCATGTCAACGCCGGCAATACAAAAGAAATGGATATTTCTCTCCAGGCGAGTCTCCAGCCGGATGTCTATATTGTCGTCTGGCGCACCGATTCCGCCGATGATGGGCACGTGCTGCTGGGATCGTTTCTCTTTACCGTGGCCAATCCTGATGGGAGCGTGCCGCAACTCTCGCCGGGGGCCAATCCCGGCCAGGGCTTGCTGGGCAATACCAGCGCCAGCACTCCCGGCACGCTGGATGCTCCAACTCTGTTTAATTTTCTCATGGTAACACTGGTGGAACTGGCCGCGACGTTCTGGGTCGCCGGCCAGTTGTGGGTGAATTTCGTTCTGCAAAGCTCCGCCGAGAAGCACCCGGAAGAACTGCATCTGAACAGGCAGATCGAGCGGCGCTTTGAGCGGCGTTTCTCTCTGCCCGCCCTGGGCGTGCTCCTGCTGGCCAACCTGGGCGTACTCTACGGGCAGGTGCTCACCCTGACCGGCAATAACTGGGGTTCGGCGCTTTCGTTTCAGTTGTTGAGCGAGCAGGCCAGCAGCGGACGCTTCGGCACCTACTGGCTGGTGCGCATGGCCGTGATCCTGCTGGCCCTGCTGATCGGCCTCTACATGCTGCTGAGCAAAAATCGCCCACACCTGGTCAACCAGGCACTTCCGCTGGTCAACCTCTTCCTGGGCGCGCTGCTCTTTCTCGCCCTCACCATGTCAGGCCACGCGGCGGCGGTCAATGCGCTTTTCCTGCCCTATTCGGTCGTGCTTGACTGGCTGCACCTGCTGGCCTCGGCCCTCTGGGTGGGCGGGATGCTCTACATTCTGCTCATTTACCTGCCGCTGTTCAAAGCGCTCCCGCAGGGAGAACGCGCGCGTTCGCTGCTGGCAATTCTGCCACAATTTTCAATCCTGGCGCTAGCCGGCGTGGTGCTCATGGCCATCACCGGTCCGCTCAACGCGACCTTCCATCTGACCTCGATTGAGCAGTTCGTGACCACGGCTTATGGCCGCACGCTGGCCGTCAAGATTGTACTGGTTTGCGCGCTCCTCTCCACCAGCGCCTTTCACGTCGGCTGGCTGCGTCCGCGTTTAAAAAAGGAATATCAGAAGTACACATATGTCAGGAAGCGCCTGGAGCAATTTCAGGCCCGCGCGAACAGTCCGGTTGAGGCCGGACAAGACCTGGAGCTGGTGGCCAGCACCGCTAAGGACGGCGAAGAACGAGCCAGCAAAGCGCCGGCACAGGCCAGCGAGGCGCCGGTAGATGCCCCGAAGCTGCTGGTGCAGCAGGCCAAACTGCGCGAGCAACGCCTGGCCAAAAAGACGGGGCTGATGACGCGTGTGCTCCGCTGGGAACCCTGGCTGGGCGTGGCCATCATTGTCTGTGTGGGCCTGATGAATGTCTTCGCCAGCACACTGACTTATACCACGCCGGCAGTTCAGCAGAATAACCCCGGCGTGACTTCCGCGCCTTTCAATGGCAGCGCGAAGACCAGCGATGGCAAGTACAACGTGACTCTGAATGTCAATCCCAACCGCTTTGGCACCAATGTCTTCACTGTGCATGTCACCGATGCGCAGAGCGGCCAGCAGCTCGGCGCGAACCAGGCCGGCGTGGTCATCTACACCACTATGCTCGACATGGCCATGGGCACTGATAGCGTCAACCTCCAGCCGGACGGCAAAGGCGGCTTCAGCGGGAGCGGCGATCTCTCAATGGGCGGCGATTGGGACATTCAGGTGCAAATACGCACCCTGGATAATACCCTGCATAAAACGGATTTCAAAATCTACGCGCCATTCTGAGGACGCATCTCACGACCTTTTGACGGCGAGGAAGATCGCGCCCAGGAGATGCAGAAAAAAGTGCGATACTGCATCTCTTGAAATCATTAGGTATATCAAATTGACGAAACAAAGCAGAAATGGGTGAGACGAGGCAGCAGCGCCTCCGTCGTCGGCCTCCGGTTGGCCATCAGCCAGTCGGTTGGCATACCAAAAAGGAGAGGCAAGGATCGGTCAGGGAGCGCCAGACATGTGCTGGCAGAGCTTCATTGCCCGAACAGTATTTCAGGAATTGCACGATGAAAAAGCTACACATAGTATTATTAGCGCTTCTGGTGCTGGTACTCGCGGCCTGTGGGGACGCTCAAGGATCAACTACCAGCGCCACTTCCACGTCACAGGCGGTCAACGGCTTTGGGATCGGACAAAATCACGTTCATTCGCTGGTGATTCTGCCGGATGCTCAGCAGACCATTCTCATGGCCACTCACTATGGCATTTATCGCTCACAGGATCATGGCGCAACCTGGCAGGAGACAGCCGGAGGGCCGAATCAATTGATGCAGGGATTGATGACTTATGGGCTTTCCTACAATCCCCTCAACCCGCAGCGAATCTATGTTCTGACCCAGGTTTCCGCCGTACCCCACGCCGGTACGCTGGGTTTCTACACCAGCAGCGACGGGGGCAAAACCTGGCAGATGACCGTAACTACCGCCAGTCTGACCTCCAGCTATATCTATGCCTCGCAGGCAGGCAATGACAGTCCTGATGAAGTCTACATCTACCTCAGTGCCCTGGGACCGAATGGCCTGAAGGTGAGCAAGGATAACGGCTACCACTTCGCACAGGCCGGCAACTCTCTCCCCTTCGGCAGCATTATCACCCTGCTGCCTCTGCCCGGCAAACCCGGCCATCTGCTGGTCTACGGCAACGAGGGCGCGGCCCTGAGCAGCGATGGAGGCGCGCACTGGCAGGTCATCAAAAGCCTCCAGGACAGCATTTTCGAAATGACCACGTCTGGTCCCAACCAGCCCATCTACGCCAGAGGCGGCGCGGGCATCTATGTCTCGCATGACAACGGCCAGAGCTTTACCCAGGTGACAACGCGCTCCTATGCCTCGCTGGCCGTCTCGCCGCAGCAGCCCAACGTGATCTACGGCAAGCTCGCGGTAGGCATTTTCCGCAGCACCGATGGGGGCAAAACCTGGAACGAACTGCCCAACGTCAACGGCAACCGGGAATTAATGGCGGTAGATCTCAACAATCCCGATCAGATCTATCTGGCCCTCTCCTATCCCACCGAAGCCTATCACTTCGCCAATAACACCTGGCATTCTCTCACCCCACCCGCGTAGCTGGTGCGTAATGGGAGAGAAAAATCAGGAGAAATAAAGAGAGGAAAAGGATTGCAGAGAGAATGATGGGAAAAGCTGTAGCTATGGTGACGATTGAGGTAAAAGGGAACCGGGTACGCCATACCTGGAGATCGCTGCGCAGGCTGGCGCTGGGTCTGCTCGGCGTGGGCGCGGCTCTGTGGGGTCTGCTGGGATGGACGCCAGCGCTGCCCGTGGCGCACGCCGATGGGGGCGCGCCCAATCTGGCCTACGTGGCGGGTGGTGGCCAGGGAATCAGCGTGATTGATATCGCGCAACAAAAAATCACCAGCACGATAGCCCTGGACGGCGATCCGAGCATGCTCTATCTCACGCTGGATGGACACTACCTCTACGCCGCTCAGCCCGCGCTGAACAGGGTGACTATGCTGGATACGACGAGCAGCCAGGTGGTCTGTAGCGTCAGCGTGCCGGGTCAGCCCTCGCTGCTGGCCTTCGACGCGGGGGTGAATCTGCTCTATGCCGCTGGCAACGGCGCGGCAGGCATCACCGCCATTAAAGCGGGTACCTGCACCATCGCAAGAACCATCGCCACCAGCGGCCCGGTCTATGGGCTGGCTACGGCTGAGGTAGGTTCAGGACCAAACGGCGGCACTGGCAATCAACTCTGGTTTACCACCCACAATACGCTGAATGTCTACACCATTCAGCCAGACGCCATGCATAGCATCGCCATTCCCGGCGATCCTCAGTATATTTCCATTCCTCCCGGCGCGACCGTCTATACCACCACGCGCCAGGGCACCGTCGTGGCGGTCAGTCTGCAAGACCTCAAGCCCACCGCGCCCCTGCTCACCGGCGGCGATTTCGGCCCCATGGATTTCGATGCCTTTACCGGCCAGATCTATGTACCCGATAGAAAGCACCATCTCATTGATGTGCTGGCGCCTGTTTATCTGGGGATTGCCAACATTCCCAAAGAGCCAAACCATGTCGTTCAGCTCGACACGGCCCCGCTCTCGGTGGCCATCACCGGGGATGGCAATCTGGGCTTTTTTGCCATGGAAAATGGCGATGTCATCATGTACGATGTGGCCGGTAGAGCCATCAGCACCACCATACGCGCAGGCGGGAATCCGCGCTTCATCATCACCGGTCTCTATCCGCCCGCGATCAGAAATTCGCAGCAGAATAACGCCAACGGCACACCCATTCCCACGACGCTGCTCACCTGGCTGGCCATAGGCGCCCTGGTGCTGCTGCTGGCCATCGTGCTCCTGATCGTCCTGGGCAGACGCGGCAGGAAGAGGTACATACGCGGCAAAAAGAGGTAATCGCTCGCTCTATTCCTGACGGAGAACCGCCGCCACCAGTTGCGCGTTGGATTTCGTCTTCTCCAGCACGCGCAAGACCTGTTCGGCGCCGTCGCGCTTCGGCAAATCGGCGATCTTGCGGCGCAGAATGGACATGGCGCGCAATTCGTCAGGGGCAAGCAGACGCTCCTCCTGGCGGGTGCTGGATTCTTTGAGATCGATGGCAGGAAAAATCCGCCTGTCGGCCAGTTCGCGTGACAGGCGGATTTCCAGGTTGCCGGTGCCCTTGAACTCCTCGTACACAACTTCATCCAGGCGGCTGCCAGTCTCAACCAGGCAACTGGCAACGATGGTCAGGCTGCCGCCTTCTTCCAGCGCGCGGGCCGAGCCGAACAGGCGGCGTCCAACCTCCAGCGCGTGGGCGTCGATGCCGCCTGAGAGCGTGCGACTGCCGTAGCCGCCGCGCTGGTTACGCGCGCCCGGCCCGCCCCACATCTCATTGCTCAAATTGTGAACACGGGCCAGCCGCGTCAGAGAATCCAGCAGGATGACGACATCCTGTCCGCGACTCACCAGCAGCTTCGCCTCGCTCAGCGCCAGGTCCGCGATACGTCCATGCCGGGAAAGCTCCTGGTCAAAGCTCGACGCGTATACGCGCACACCCGCACCCTGTACCTCCATTTTCCACTCCGTCACCTCCTCCGGGCGCTCGTCAACCAGGCACAGGAACAGCGCCGTCTCAGGCGAGTTTTGCCGGATGGCCGCCGCGATCTGGCGCAAAATAGTCGTCTTGCCCGCCTTGGGAGGCGCTACGACCAGCGCTCGCTGGCCGAACCCCAGCGGCACAAACAAATCGATCATCCTCCCCGTCAAAGGGGCTGGCCCCGTCTCCAGCGTAATGCGTTTGCGTGGATGAATAGGGGTGAGTTTGTCAAAGGGATTGCGCGTGGATGCCACTCGTGTCAGTCCTTTTTGTCTCAGTTTCAATCGAGGATAGGTTGATTCCTGCAGGTAGTGTACCACAATTGCGCACACAAAGGAATACAGCAACAAAATCAGAGGCCCGTCAGTTTTTTGCTAACGGGCCGATTGAGAGAGAGAGCCGCTTCAGCGAGTTCTCGCGGAGACGGGACCAACATCGGGTGCGCTGCAATTTTTGCGCGGTGGGAAGGCCGCCGGCGATTTAGCGGGGCAGGACGATGTAGCCCCAGGCTGCGGGGTCCCAGCTGACGATGCAGTTGCCGCCCTCCAGTTTGCCACGCTCCAGCTTGGTATCCATGCCGGCCAGGATGACTGTGCGCACATAGATCGGCGCCGTCTCAGGAGGATAGCGCTGCAAGAGTTCGGCCAGTTTCTCATAGGTATAGGTTGAAACCCCCAGGTGAACGGTCACGTTGGCCAGCTCCAGCATATTTTCGCTCGACGCGGTTTTGCCCGCTATAGCCGAGAGCGGCTGGATGCGGTATTCGCCCACCCCCAGCACCTGCTGTAGTTGCCGAGCCAGCGCCCTCGCATCATTGAGACTCATGCCCTGAAGCAGAATGTAATAGCGGTCGGCGGAGATATGAAACAGCTTGAAATTGTCAAGCGGCAGGGTCCGACGGATGCGCGCCCCTACCTGCTGGCTGAGATTCCTGGCGACCCGGTTGCCGTACTTCATGGCGATGCTGCTCTGGTTGTCGATATCGACCGCGACAATGGAGAGCTTCCCGTCCGCCAGATAGCCCGCCAGCTCTTTGCGCTGAATCTGGCCCAGGAGATGATCGATTTCCGCGATAAAATCCGCCTCGACCGCGAAATCCCCGAAGGTGTGATCGACAATGGCCGGCGCTTCCAGCAGCCCGTCGCGCTTCATCAAGCGCTGGCTACGCGCTGTCGAGGTCATAATCAGTTCTTCCAGCATGCGACTGATGAAGCGCAGAACGCGCAGATCGGCCAGGGAAAACGCCTGGGCCTCGCTGGCCTCGATGTAGAGAACCGCAATTGAAATGCTATGCTCGCCAATCACCGGCACCGCCAGGGCTGAATGCAGCTTCTCTCCTGGCGGGGGAGACTTAAAACGCCCTCCGGGTCTGCCCGCCGCGATCATCTCAGGCGTACTGGTGATGACCGGCAGACGCAACGGGCTGAGCATCGAATCTCCGGGCAAAACGGCGTCCATGACCACCACCTGACTCCCCTCAAAGGCCTTCAACGTGATACTGCTGGCCTGGTCCGCGTCCTGGGAGTTGATACGCGTCACGCCAATTTGATAAGGTGAACGGCGCGTCTGCGCTCGCAGCACCAGATTTTGCTGCTGTACCGGCTGGTTGATATCATCAGGCAACAACAGAGCACAAAAGCGCCAGCGCTCCTCACCCTGCTCATTTTTGCCCCCCAGATCAATCACGCGCTCCAGCAGAGTATTGAAAATGCGATCTCCCGCGACATGCGAGGCCCGTTCAAGATCATGGGCCTGGTAAAGCCAGCCGCGCGAACTATGCGTCAGGGCAAATTCCCAACTGTTCCGCCGCTCGTAGATCAGGTTGAGCAGGCGCTTCACCGCTTCGCGCAATTCAGGGGCGAAGCGCGCGGTAGGCCGGGCTCCGCGCTCCAGTACCACAAAGGTATTATCCAGCACCCTGTCTCCCGTCACTCCCGTTTCGCTGGCGAGCTTGAGCGTTTGCAGACGATAGTCAGTCGGAAAATCAAAGACCGGCTCCTCGGTGAGGAAGAGGTAAAAAGAGCCATTCTGACCAAGCCAGCCGACCAGCGAGCGCCCTACGCTTTTCAGTTCGCCGGGACGGGTCAGCAGGCCAGCCTGATTGCTCTCTTCCAGAGAAAGCACCAGACCGGCGACCGTATCTGGCATGTCTTCGCAGATGAGCAACAGCGAAAGGCGCAAAGCCTGGGTGACGAAGTAGCGCCAGAACTCAAGCTCATCTGCGCTCTCCACATGCGCGTCGATTGACAAACTGGCCACTCGCTCGCGGCGAGGTGCCGAACCAGAAGTCAGAGCTATCTGCGCGCTCAGCGCCTCCTCCCAGAGGGCATCGAGATTGACGGGAATTTCGCCCGGCGTGTACCCATGATTGAGCAGATCTTTAATAATGGCCAGTTTAGAGACCATGCGCAGGGAATACTGGCGGTGGCCCGTCCCACCCTTGCCCTCGGCTGTGAGCAGGGGACGCTCGGTCTGCAAAAGTCCGCGTTTCTCCCATTCCCGCAATTGACTCTCACTGAAATTGAAGAGGCTGGCGGCGCGGCTGATCGTCACCGCCATATTGGAAGTGGCCTGCTGAATGCCCTCCTGAATACGCGCCTGGGCCTCCTGCTGCCGCAAGTAATCGGCGATGCGTTGTTGCTGGCGATTGTTCATGGCTATCTCCTGTACGCGAAAAGTTCTGATATCCGAAGCTGGAACCAGGGGATGTACGCGGAACACCTCCTACAATCGACCATTTTCCGAAACGCGCCTGTTTTGACAGGAAACATCATGCTGTTGGAAGTCTGTCTAAAAAATCTCATCATCTTTTCCCCTGATTCTAATAATTCTTCCTGCTTATGTCAATAGTTCTTGCGCGCCGTCCAAAGCTTTCATTCTGGATACTTCTCTGGTAAAAGAGACTGACATCGCGGGACAAAATAAAGAAATATGCCCTGACTTTTTCCTTTTTTCTGAAAAAACGGGAAAAAGTCAGGGCATAAACAGGCTTCGCTGCCCGTTATCCGCCAGCAAGCTGACCGCGTTCTGACAAAATCAGGCCTGCAGCGTCGCGCGCACAAGGCCCCCGAAAGGCGTGTGAGGCCGCTTCAGATCAGAGAGCGACCACAGAGCAGATCCGGGTGCCTGGGGCATCCGATAGAGCAGGGCGTCAAGGCGACTTTTGACCTCCAGCCAGGTATCACGCGGATCCCCCTCATTCTGAATAATGCTCACCTGCCCCGGAGGACAAACGGCCAGCAGGCTTGCGCTGCCATCGTCCTGATGATATTTACGCATCGTCTCCTCGGCCACCAGGCGGTCGTCCTCGTAACGGGGCCGCGCGACACGGTGATCGATGCGCTGAATACACGTCTCCAGAGAGGCCTGCATCAGAAAGATATGTGCGTTCCTCATGATGTGCGGTCGAAAGCACCTGAAAATGTCAGCATAGTCGCTGCGGGAGAACTCGATCACAACCAGTTTCGACTGTGTGTGATAGCGACCAGCCTGCTCGTCCAGCATGCTCAGCGCCCGGGGAAAAACCTGGCGATCCAGCACCTCAAAGCCAAGCGCGCCATTTTTCTCAGATCGGCGAAACAGGCGATGTCCTGTCACCTGGCCCCGCTCCTCCTGCATAAACATCTCCCACAGCAGCGGATAATCGTTCAGCTTTTCCACGTGGCGCGTCCCCCCATAAGCCTTGATGATCGCGCGCCCGATGCTGGATTTGCCGCTACCTGGCCGGCCAAGGGTGAAAAGATACTTTGCCATGTTCCTGCTCCTGAGTTCCGGGTAGATCCGTCTTACCCTCTTCTGCTCTACTTATCTCAACATATCTCAGAATTTCTTCATCAGACAAAGAGAGTATAGCGCGTAGACTCTGCCGATTACCGTAGATTTTCTGCCACACCTCAGTTTGTATGATTTCTCACTCTGTCACAGCGGTGTCTGCAAACTGTCCAGGGTACTATGCTTTCATGCCATTGCGTACCACTTCGGCTTCACAATCGGGATATTTAGCTTTACTAAGACAAAAACTACCATAGCAGAACACTTCCTAACGATTTATTCAGGACAAAAACTTGACAACATGAGATTTTCTTGGTAAAATTACAGTGTTAGCTGTTTGAAGTATCAGATTTTCTCATATACGTCGTTCGTAGCTTCCTCCTGTCGTGTCAAGATCATTCGTGTACAAGGCTCGCTTTAGCGCACGCGAGGCCGGATGTATTTGCGCAAGGAGTACAGAGATGCAAACAGAAGATAATGAGCGCTGGGACGACCTGTATCGTCGTTTGCGGCCTTTAGCCAGATCCTGGGCGTTCAGCGCGGGAGTGGCGACCTGGAAGGGCCAGGAAAATGATATTGCCGAGGATATTGTGCAGGCCGCCCTGCTGCATGTCCTGCAGTACCTCAATCTGTGCCGCGAAAAAGGCACTCCTATCGGTTCGCTGGAGCGCCTGAGCCTGGTGATCGCCAAACACTGCTTTATCGATATGAGGCGCAGGGAACTCCGTTTCCAGCACTTCGCCTATGACGCAAACGCCTCATCTGAACAGCCGACGCTGGAACGCCTGAGCGATCTGGCCGATCCCGCGCAGGAGGCGGAGGAGAAACTCTATGAAGAATGGCTGCTGGCCGCATCGGCATCAACTATCGCGGCGTTTTCGTGCAAGTTGCGGGCGGCCATCCTGGCGGATCTCGCCAACAACTCTTACTTTGGCGCGGAACCCTCTGTACTCCAGCAGGCCTTCATGGCCGTGGGTGTTCAGCTCCAGGATTTCCAGCGCGCACCTTCCCCGGACCCGGCTGAGCGTAGCCGCCAATCAGCTTTGCGCAGCCTTGCTTATAAACGCGTCTCTCAGGTTTATCGTGACGAGAGGCTGGCCTGATTGGCTGACCTGTCAAAATTGACAGGTCGGCGAACCGACTGCTTGACCAGTGCATTTCCGCAGGTGATCCTGTATACTTGCTTTCTATAAGATAAGTGAAAACAAGTACGACCCGGCCCTCCCAACATGTCTCTCAAGCGGGCGCGCGGTCTGACAGCAGGAGTAGATTTAGCTTATGGGAATGCATGGTATGCGCGGGGGACACGGGGGCGGCGGTATGGCGTCCTACCTCGAAGAGCAGAAACGGCGCGGACGCAAAACCGATTCGCGCACCCTCAGACGCGTGGCGCAGTCGTTCGGCCCCTATAAATTTCAGGTCTTACTGGTCCTGATCGCGATTCTCTGTACAACAATTCTGGGGCTGGTCAATCCCTTTATGATCAGCTTTGTCTTTGATGATGCCATCGGTAAGGGCAATCTCAAGCTGCTCTTTATCTTTGTCGGCATTATGTTTGCCATGCCCATTGTGACGGGACTGATCGGCGTCGGGCAAACGTATCTGAACAATATCATCGGACAGAGCGTGATGCGCGATTTTCGCAATCAGCTGTATGTCCATATGCAGCATATGTCCCTGCGCTTCTTTACCTCGACGCGCACAGGCGAGATTCAGTCCCGCCTCTCCAACGACGTGAACGGGGTTGAAGATGTGGTGACGAATACGGCCACGAGCATTGTGTCGAACATCTCGACCGCGTTAAGCACCATTGTAGGTATGCTGCTGCTCAGTCCGCTGCTGACGCTGATCTCGCTGGGGCTGCTGCCTCTCTTCCTCTGGATCACAACCAGGGTGGGCAATGCGCGCCGCGCGACCAGCAAGGAGACGCAGGAGAGTATGGCGGCGCTGACCGCGCAGATGCAGGAGACGCTTTCGGTCAGCGGCATTTTGCTGATGAAGACGTTCAATCGCCAGAGCTACGCGCAGAAGCGTTTCGCCGAGGAAAATCAACGCCTGACCAGCCTGGAGATTCGCCAGCAGTTGATTGGTCGCTGGTTCTTTATGTTCATCAATGTCTTTTTCTCGGTGACGCCGGCGATTGTCTACCTGGTGGCGGGTCTGCAAATCATCCAGAATCCAGCCCATCCGCCGATTACGCTGGGTAAAATTGTGGCCTTTACGACGCTGCAAAGCCGCCTCTTCTTCCCCGTCGGACAATTGCTGACGATCCAGGTCCAGGTGCAGGGCGCGCTGGCCCTCTTCGACCGTATCTTCGAGTATCTCGATCTGCCGATTGAAATCAGGAATAAGCCCACGGCTCGCCATCTCGCCGGCGCTGAGGCGCGCGGTGAAGTGACGTTCCAGGATGTCTCTTTCACCTACCAGCGCGACCGCCAGGCGCTGGCAGGCGGTTTGTTCGCGACCACAGAGGACGAGAAGCCGCAACGTCCGCGTGCGCCGGAGGCAGTGAGCGTGAGCGCCAGCGCCAATGACGACACCGCGCCTCGTCCCGCGCTAAGCCATGTCTCCTTCGAGATCAAGCCCGGTCAACTGGCGGCCCTGGTTGGTCCCAGCGGCGCGGGCAAGACAACCATGACCTACATGGTACCCCGCCTCTACGATGTGGACGAGGGCGCGGTGTCGATAGACGGCATCAATGTCAAAGACCTGACGCTGGAGTCGCTGGGCGAGATCGTGGGTATGGTGACGCAGGAAACCTACCTCTTCCACGCGTCGGTACGCGAAAACCTGCTCTACGCGCGCGCCGATGCCAGCGAGGAGGAGATGATCGCCGCCGCTAAAGCCGCCGCTATTCACGAGCGCATTATGGAGCTGGACGAGGGCTACGATACCATCGTGGGCGAACGAGGGTATAAGCTCTCCGGCGGTGAGAAGCAGCGCATTGCTATCGCGCGCGTGATCCTCAAAAATCCGCGCATTCTGATCCTTGACGAGGCCACCAGCGCCCTGGATACGCACTCCGAGCGTCTGATTCAGGCCGCGCTCGAACCGCTGATGAAGGACCGTACCACGCTGGCCATCGCGCACCGCCTCTCAACCATCCTGGCCGCCGATGTGATCCTGGTAGTGGATCAGGGACGCATCGTCGAACGCGGTACTCACGAAGAACTGCTGGCCCTCAACGGTCTCTATGCGCGCCTCTACAACGAGCAATTCACCAGAGGCGCCCTCGAAATCGCCGCCGAAGCCGCCGATTGACCGCGTACCCTGTCTATGCGCAGAGAAGAGAGCGAGCGGTTGCAGACTGCGGGTGTGTCCGCAGTCTGCA
>DASZXF010000636.1:0-5423 GCA_035546055.1 Ktedonobacteraceae bacterium | reverse complement strand
GACCTGGGAAGAGCGACCATCTCAGGCTCTTGCAATTCGCGATGCGCCTCCTTGGCCTCGCAAATCGCGCGTGAGATACCAGCGACCGTCGCGTTTTCAAAAAAGGTGCGAATAGAGATTTCTACCTGGAAGATCTCGCGCAGCTTTGAGACAAGCTGAGTTGCCAGGAGCGATTCCCCTCCAAGTTCAAAGAAGTTATCATGAATCCCAACCTCAATTCCTCCGAGCATATTCTCCCAGAGACGGGCTATTGTCTGCTCCGTCTCAGTGCCGGGTGGAACGTAGACCTGGCGGAGATTCGGTCGACGCCGTGACGAGGGATGTCCCTCGCCACGCGTGGCCACGGCGGAAGCGGTCGCTTCTGGATCTGGCTGGCCCTGGCTCTCCTTCGACGCCGTAAGCGGGCGAGGGTGTACCTCCAGCGAGCCGATATCGCTCCGAGAAAGAAGGTACGAGAGAACCCTCTTTATCTCCTCGTCACGCTCTGCCTGCATGGAGGAAGTTCCGTTGGACTCGCTCACCAGATCCCACTGCACGCTTGTCCAGGCCCTCCCATCCGCCGCACGCCTGCTGGCCACGAAGGCCTGCGCGAACGAGCGCAGTATGGGCGCGGTACCCTGCCGCTCGGCATCGGGCAAGATCCAGAGGAGAAAAGCGAGATCCTCACCCCGCAGCATTTGTTCCAGGGTGAAGATATCCTCCAGGGAGGTGCGCAGATTTTTGGTAAGCCCGGCAAGCGTCATTGTTCTGAGAGAGTCGTCCTCTCCCTGCTTCTCCTCAGTGGTCATGTGGAAGACCCCACGGATGCGGCCAAAACGCTCCTGAGCACCAGCGATGGCCTTCTGGAGCTGCCTTTGCTCGTTTCCCTCTCGCTGCGCCACAAAAACTTCCGCGCCTAGCTCCTCCAGATGCTGAACCCTCTGTATCCTGTCCCGCAGCAAGGAATAGCGCTCCTGCTCCTTCCTCTGCTTCCATGCTCTGTAATCATCGCTCTCCGGTTCATGCAGCTGCTGAGAGACGATGAGCATACGATCTACATACGTTCTTCTCTCCTGATCTCGCGGATATATACAAATGTTGCCATAGCCATGCATCCGCAGCACGTTCTCCCATTCCTCATAATTCAGGACAGCGGTCAGGCGGTGCTTGCGAAGTACATCCTCGGTAAAGTTCCACCACCCCTCGGCAAAGCCCCAGATCATGCTCGAAGTCCAGCGGACAGATGGGGCCTGGATTGAGAGAAATACGCCGTCGGGAACCAGCAGTCGCTTGATATTCTGGAGGGCAGCAGAGATATCCTTTGTCGCATGGATGACATCGTACTCGATCACGATATCGAAGCTATAGAGATCGTATCCCTGAGCCGTTACATCCTGCGCGATATCCAGCGTGCCAAAGTGCATCCAATCAATATTCTCCTGAAGCGCGCGCTTCTCGGCCTTCATTACAAAGGATTTCGCGATATCGGTAAAAAAGTATTCGACGTTCCCCAGGCCCTGTAACCTGGAAAGCAGAAGCCAGGTCAGAGATCCCTGCCCTGCTCCAACTTCGAGTATCCTGATCCGCTCTTTTTTCTGAATAGCCTTTACGATGCGCGGGACAAGCTCCGCGACGACTTTCAGGTAAATATTGACAGAGCTGAACTTCATGCTCTGGTCCGCGACCGGCTGTAACAGGCTATAGGTCCCATCGGGAAAGAGGATATTCGCGGTCTCTATCTCTCCGCTTAAAGCCTGATCGTAATGGCGAACGGCGTACTCCAGAAGCGAGAGGTAGCCGGTGAAATCCGGGTGAGCAGTTTCGAGCTGCATCTTGACCGCGCTGGCCTCTTGTAATTCGCTGGCGTCTTTGAGAAACTCCAGACCTTCATTGTCGAGGGTAATAAACGCTTCTACTTCCAGCAGAGCGAGAAACGTTTCAAAGAATTTATGAAATTTGGGAATAATCCTCAGCTTTTCTTGCAATTCCTGCTTGCGATAGCGTTTGCCGCGCGCTATAACGACGCCATTATCGCGAAAATAGGCGCAGATGTAGAGCGCGCCCAGCATCCTCAGTCCCTCCGCGAGATCAGGAGGAAGCCGCCCGCCGCCCTGTTCGGCCTCTATCCGCTCCTCTAATTGCTGGATAGTAGCATCCTCAGATGTCAGGTCGAGCGCGAGCGGCTGAACTATCGGCTCAGGGAGGCTCTGAGCCATTTCGTGAGCCGAAGCGAGCCAGCATTGCCATTCGCTGCGCGGAGGAAGATCTTCCTGCTCAACCAGCGCCAGTTTTACCGGAGCCAGGCGAGCCAGATGCTCGGCCAGTCTATAGCCGGCCCCGCGCAGTCCATGGGTGATAAGATAGCATCCATCGGCGGACACAGAGGGAAGCGCCGGCTCGCCCTGCTCAATGGCGAGCGGCTCAGAAAGTGGAAGCCAGCGATGAGCATTGCGGTACGCGACTATCGGCTCCGGTGAGCGGTGCAGGACCTCATCCAGGAGGTGCCGGGTAGCCGCCGCCGCTCCCTCTTCGGTCAGGTCAAGATCGATGACATGGCAGGTAATCTGTTTATACTGCCGCGTGAGAGCTTCACACAGGCCGCTCACCAGCGCTCTCTCAGGCAGCACCCTCTCTCCGCCCAGAACCTCATAGAGATTCGTTGAGCAGAGCCAGAAATGGAAAGACTGGGAGAAAGCCTCTGTGGCAAACGTGTGCGCCAGGCAATAGAAGCAGGAGAAAGCATCTGTCAGAGAGAGTTCTAACGGCTGCCTGCTCCCAGAGAAAAGAGAGGGCGCAAGTGCATCCAGCAGGCAGATCACCGTCTCAGGCAGCTTATCCTGCTCTAGCAGTTCCTGATAGAGAGCCGTGAAGTGATCCGGCTGAGCCGGGTGCAGTTTATACTGTTCGTCCGTCACCCGCTGGAAGTTCTGGCCAGGGGTAATGTTGATAAAGCGCACGTTTGCCTGCTTCAGGGCATTGAGCACCTCGTTCCTCTCTGCGTCCTCGCCGGAGAAGACAAGCCAGGGCTTTGTCTGAGCAGAGGCGGCTCTCCTGGACGGCACCAACGCTCTTTTCCAGGTAGGTGTAGAGAGGAGCGAGTGCTCTCCCCGGCGGTCAGACGGGTGCTCTGCCGTCGGGGCCATCCAATAATACTGTCGCTCAAATGGATAGGTCGGCAGAGAGAGGCGCGTTCGCTGTTCATCCGTATACAGAGCGGACCAATCTATGTTGACGCCCGCCGACCAGAGCTGTCCAACGGCTTCCAGCCAGAGCGCGGCATCTGAGCGCGGATCGCGTGGATGGCGCATACTCGCGAGAAGCAAGCAGGTAGCGGATTTCTCAGGGTGGGCTGTCGCCAGCTTACAAAGCGTCTGGCCCGGTCCAACCTCCAGCAGAATAATGTCAGGGATACGGAGCAGCAACGCGAGGCCGTCCGCGAAACGAACTGTCTGGCGCAGGTGTCTTGTCCAATAAGCCGGGTCGGTCGCCTCTTCGGCGGTGATCCAGGTGCCGGTGAGATTTGAGACAAAAGGAAGCGTTGGAGCGTGTAGCTCGATCTTCCCTACGACCTGCTGGAACTCTTCAAGGTACGGATCAAGCAGCGATGAGTGCGCAGCCCCATCTGCTTGCAAACGATGGAAAGAGACTCCGCTTTTCTCTAACTGCTGCTCCAGGCTGGCTATAACATCCGCCAGACCGGACACGACACACGAAGAGGGACTATTGATAGCTGCCAGAGAGATTCCGGGTTGCAGCAAAGGCTGGATCTCCTGCGCCGGGAGAGAGACGATCAGGGTAGCCCCATTGGCAATACGCTCATACAAGCGCCCACGCAGAACAATCAGTTCAAGCGCGTCCGGCAGAGAGATTACCCCTGCCAGGCAGGCAGCGGTATACTCGCCCAGGCTATGCCCGATCATGATCTGGGGACGAACGCCGGTAGATATCCAGAGCTGCGCGAGCGCATACTCTGTCGCGAAGGTAGCCGCAAGCAGCAGCGATGGTCTCTTTAGCGCGTGAGAAGCGGCCTCAGTCTCAGCTTCATCTGGATAGAGTAGCTTGCGCAGGTCAACACCCAGGGAAGTATGCAGGATCTCCGCGCAAAGATCAATCTGCTGGCGAAAGACGGGTTCGGTCCGGTACAGTTCTACACCCATGGCGGCATACTGTGCCCCTCCGCCGGGGAAGAGAAAGGCTAGAGGCCGCTCCTGGCCATCCTCGGCAGCGGGAAAAACGTCCTGAGCGGCAATGATCTCCAGCGCCTGGATAGCATCGCCGGCACTCTTGCAGGAAACGGCCTGACGATACTGGAACTCCTGGCGGCCTGTTTGTAAGGTATAGGCCACGTCGGCCAGAGAAGCTGCTTCGTTCCCGCGCAGCCAGTCGGCGAGCTGCTTCGCAGCCGCGCGCAGGGCCGTCTCTGTCTTTGCTGAGAGGGTGAGCAACTGCCAGGGATGCGTCGAGCAGGATGGTTCGGCCAGCGGCGCCTCTTCGAGGATAATATGCGCATTTGTACCGCCAATGCCAAAGGCGCTCACCCCGGCCCGCCGGGGACCTTCCGGCGCAGACCACTCGCTCAGCCTGGCGTTTACGTAGAACGGGCTGTTCGCAAAATCAATATGGGGATTCGGCTGCTCAAAGTGTAGACTCGGTGGCAATTGCCGGTTTTCCAGCGCCAACACCACCTTGATAAAGCCTGCCACACCTGCCGCCGCGTCTGTATGGCCAATATTCGTTTTCACCGAACCAATGGCGCAGAAGCCTTTGCGCTCGGTAGAGAGGCTAAAGGCTTTTTGCAAGGCCGTAATCTCGATTGGATCGCCCATAGCGGTCGCGGTCCCGTGGGCTTCGATATAGCTGATCGTATCCGCGCTCACATCGGCGAGGGTTAAAGCAGCAGCGATGACATTGGCCTGTCCCGGCACACTGGGGGCCAGAAAACCTACTTTATCCGAGCCATCGTTGTTCACGGCAGATCCTTTGATGATTGCTCGAATATGGTCCCGATCCGAGATGGCATCCTCCAGACGCTTTAGCACTACGATCCCGACGCCATCGCCGGCAATGGTTCCACTCGCCCTGGCGTCAAATGCTCTACAATGTCCATCGGCAGAGATTGGCCCCTCGTTCAGATAATAGTATCCCTGCTTCTGCGCGGGATTGAGCGAGACACCTCCAGCTAGCGCCATGTCGCAGCGGTAATTCAAAAGGTTCTGGCACGCCTGATGAATAGCCACCAGGGAGGTTGAACAGGCCGTCTGAATAGAGAGGCTCGGTCCGCTCAAATTGAGTTCATAGGAGATGCGTGTCGAGAGCGCACTGCTGCTATTACTCAGCAGCGCGCGAAAGAGATCCATCTGCTCCGCGCCGCGTAAAGAGGGCAGGATGTTGAAGAGCAGATACTTGTTCATACCGGCCCCCGCATAGACGCCAACAGGAACCGT
>DASZXF010000635.1:0-2304 GCA_035546055.1 Ktedonobacteraceae bacterium | reverse complement strand
CTCTCTGGCCAGGGGTTGGACCGTGAATCCGGTGGTCCAGATGCACAGGTCGCAGGCCAGTTCGTCCCCTCCTGCCAGGAGCACGCTTCGCGCCAGCACTTCCTTGATCTCGCGCTGGTCGAGGAGTTCGATGTTCAGACTTGCCAGCCTCTTACGGAAAATGCTGGCGACGTTTTTGCCCCAGGAGTGAGTGAGTGCCTCCCGCGTCACCAGGCTGACCTTGAGCTGAGGATACACGCTGGCTACCTGGGTGGCTGTTTCAAGGCCGGTCGCTCCTCCGCCGCAGACCACGACGCGTCCGCCTTTCGCTCCGAGAGCGGCCAGTCTTTCCCGCAAATCGACGGCTGAACGGGGACCGCGCGGCTGGAGGCTGTAGGCATAATCCTTTACTCCGGGCACGTTGTTGAGATTGGTCATGCTCCCCAGCGCGTAGACCAGGTAATCAAAGTCTAGCTCGCGCTGGCCCTGCTGCTGATCCTCAACGACGACGCGGCGCTGAGCGGGATCAAGGCTGGTGACGCGTCCCTGAACGAACTGAACGCGCGTCTTGCTCAAAATCTGAGCGAACGGGCGACTAAAGATGTCTTGCTGCGTGGCGAACTCATGGAGCCTGGGACGGATCGTAAAGGTATCCGTTTCATCGACCAGGGTGATCTGGACGGGCTTGCGGGCCACTTTGCCTGACAAACGCAGGGTAAAGAGCAAACCGGCAATGCCCCCACCCAGTACAAGAATACGTGTGGAATGATATGTTTTTGCCATAGTTCCTTCTCATTTGCTAGAAAGATCTGTGCCATGACCATGATGTATGGTCTTCACAGAGAAAGAGGGATGAGCCGGCCCCTTTGGGACAGCTCATCTTGCTTGCGAGCATCTGTGCGCGCTTTCACGCGCCTGGTCGGGGAACTGACTATGGCGAATGGGAAACCAGGAGGAGATGTGCCCGGCGCGTCCTGGGCGAAGTCATTTCGCCTGGCGCTCTGGTGGCAAGATCCTGTTAAAACCACCAGCGACGTTTGCGGGTGCGCTGCTTTTGCTGAATAATGGCATAGTTTTTGAGCATGGTCCGGGTGAGCGGGTGGTCCGGGCCAGACTTCTTTTGCTGAATGGCCAGGGCTTCTTGAAAAAGCGGCTCCCCTTGCGCGTACTGGCCCTGTTCCCAGTAGAGTATGGCCAGATTGTGCAGGGTGCGGGCTATGAGGTCAAGATGCTTCTCTCCCGTCTGGCGGTAGATGGCCAGAGCCTGTTGATAAGCGGCCTCAGCCTGCTCATAGTGGCCCTGCTTCCAGCGCAGCAGACCGAGATTGTTCAGCGTATCGGCGGTCAAAGGATGGTCCCGGCCTTCAACTTCCTGCCGAAGTATCAGCGCTTGCTGGAAAAGCGGCTCTGCGTGTGCGTACTGGCCCTGTTCCCAGTAGAGCCGCCCGAGATTATTCTGACAGGTCGCGAGAAAGGACTGATTGGCGTCCGCGTCCTTTTCCAGGAGAGCCAGGGCTTGCTGAAAAAGCGCTTCGGCCTGCGTGAACTTCTTTTGCTTTATGTAGAGATTAGCCAGATTGCTGAGATCGGCTGCGACATGCGAAGCATCCTCGCTATGGCTTTTTCTGGTCATGGCCAGTGAGCGCTCGAAAAGCGCTTCGGCCTGTTCATACTTGCCCAGTTCGTCGTAGAAAGTGGCCAGAAGACATCTGAGGCGCGAGGTCTGAGGGTGCTCGTCTCCTAACTCGCGTTCGTAAAGCTCAAGTGAGTGCTCGTAGAGGGCGAGCGCCTGTCCGTACTTGCCCTGGCGCGTAAAGCAGTTGATCCGCCTGCCCAGACTCTTTTCTGTATAGAGGTGAGTCGCTCCCCAGGCTGCGCTGCTCCTCTCGTAGACCTCTTGCAAGAGTTGCTCGGCCTGCTCAAAATTCCCCCTGCTCATGTAACACGAGGCGAGATTAAACTGGCACTGCATGGTATTGGGGTTTTCCTCTCCCAGCTGCTCCCGGCACTGTTCGAGCGCCTGCCGGAACAGTTCCTCGGCCTGGTCGTACTCTTTGCGCTGCGAGGCGAGGATCGCGCGCCTGGACAGGTCCGTGAGCATAGGTACCTGCTCTGGATCAGGATTCAGCGGTGCGGGCATCATGGTCTTCTTTACTCCAGTTCTCGATGTTTCTGGTTGCATACGGGCGCCTGGCGCTTGCCCTGTCAGTATAGACGATAGGCGTTTCTCCTGCAAGAGAGGAGGCCAGGAAGGCAGGGCTTTTTCATTTTCCCGTTTTGCCTCTGCTGCCTCGCGCCGCCTGCGGCAGCGCAAGTTTGAAGAAT
>DASZXF010000634.1:0-1558 GCA_035546055.1 Ktedonobacteraceae bacterium | reverse complement strand
GCTCCCGCGCGCGAGGATGAACGAACAGGGATGCGTCATCCCTGCCCATGGAAGCAATCCTCCTTATGAGAACGTCCCTGTGAGGGTCACAGCGGCTAGAGATCAGAAAAACGACACCTGCCGTGGCTCCAGGCGACGCGCATCCCAGAGACGTTGCAGGTCCCGATCCCAGGCCCATTTTTTCTGCTTGCCAGGCTTTTCCTTCAGAATGGCGGCGATACCGCGCGACCAGTCCGTCAGGTCATGCGCGTCCCACGCCCAGGCCTGTAATCGGTCCTGAGTGGTTTCATCCATGGCATCGATATAGACACTGGTGAGCACCCAGTTGCTGACCAGGTGAACCAGCTCAACCCGGTAACTCCCTGAAGGCATCCTGGCCAGCACATAGCCGAGAAAGCCGTTTTTCAGTCCCCATCCCTTGCGCGTCCAGAAGTGCTTGCTGGTGCCGATGCGGATGGGCTGCTCAACAAAGGTGCAGGTTCGCGGTCGCGTAGATGAACGCGCCTTCTGCTTTTCGGGAGCAGGCCGATGTTCAACCGCCTGCTCCCCATCGAAAAAGAGGAACTGGGCAGGTTCTTCTTCCTGGCGTGCATTCGCCGAAGCAGGCGGTGGAAACGCCTGTAACGCCAGGTGCTGGACACTGAACGAGTACAGCGTTGGCGCAGGGAACAGCCTGGCCGGATGGTGAACGAGAACGTGCCCTCCTGGAATAGTGATATACACCCGGGGCGGACATGCCTCTCCTGAATCGCGCAGACTATTAGCACCCGTCGTTGTCAAATAGGCAATCGCTGCTTCATAGGAGCTGGCCCGCGACAGGCGCTGTGCCTCGGCCAGTTCCTCCGGGGCGAAGTACGTGGCAATCACCTCGGCCAGCACCTCTTCATCGCGTTGATCTGGCGAAAATGGCATCCATCCCTCCTTATCCCACCGCTTCCAGGGTCACCGTCAGACAGTATTGCAGCACCAACTGTTTGTAGTAGCGAAGCGCTTTGGGCTTCGCGCAGGTAATAACGGTCGCACACCCCTCTGCAAAGGCCCGGGTCGCCACTGCCAGGGCGGCCTCTCCCTCCAGGGCGGCAATGACTTCCGTCAGCATGCCAGCTACCGAGGGCACCTCATGCCAGCTATCCTGGTGGAGCACCACGCGCACCTCTTCCGAGGAAATGCCTACGGCGCGTGCGCCAGGATGACCGGAATGGCCTGCTGGAGTTGGCTGATGTGCGCTATCGTCAAACAGCGCAATGATAATCTGGAGTCCCATGAGAAAAAATCCTTTCCTTCAACAGCCCGGGCGCACGCGCCTGGGCCACAATACACTCAGAAAAAAAGCCCCTGCTCGGCAGGGGCCGGGGGAATGTTGGAATGACGAGGCTGGCGGGCACGGGTCTTCGTCCCTCTGGGAGCCGGAGGAGGATTGGCAAGAGACTTTGCGGGTTCAGGAGGAGGGGCTGGCACATCTGTGGATACCCCTTCCGCCAGGATCCTCTCTCGTTCCTCCAGTCCATCCACGCCGTGGCACCAGAGCCATTTTGCAAGTGTCATCTGCGTGCTTTGC
>DASZXF010000633.1:0-2571 GCA_035546055.1 Ktedonobacteraceae bacterium | reverse complement strand
AACCACAGAAGTGCCGCCAGATCCGCACGCCCACGAACAGAGCCACCGCCAGGGCAATCGGCAAAAACGGGTACTTTACCAAACACGACAGCATGCATGCCGCAACTAAAATGCCCAGTGTTTTGATGTCGATGCGGCCGGCACGCAACTGGCCGTCTATCTTTAACACCAACAAGCATACCCAGGCCGCCAGCGGGAACAACAAATTGTCGTAATTTATATGCGCTGCCAGCAGCGGCACAATGGGTATCAGCACAAACAGCGCCAGAGCAGTGTTTGCCAGCAAACGGGAACTGCCCACGCGCCGAAGCAACCGGTACCATAACGCCAGCCCCGCCGCAAACAGCGCAATGTTCAGAAAACGCAGTACCACCACCTGCGCGGTCTGGCCATGCACCAGCCAGGACAAGCCGCGGTAAGGAAAGCTCATCAGATAGTGATACAGATACGACGGGTCGCTGCTGACGGCACCGAACTGGCTGGTGCCGGCCTGGTGGGTTGCCAAAAATGGCGTCCAGTGATGGCTGTAAAACTGTATGAGTCCAAAATGAAAGTCCTCGTCAAAGGCCATGGGATAGACCGCCGAAGCGGCAATCCACGCCGCCTCAAACACAAAGAAAGCCAGCACGCCATAGGTGAAAAAGCGGGATCGTAGCACGGCGCCAAGCCAATCGGTAAGCTGTTTCATAGAGTCCACACCATTATACATGCCAGGCCCTGCAAGCCAGCCCCATGCTATACTGAACAGAGATGAAACGGCACCTCAAAACAATCGCAGCCATGCTTATTTTGGCCGCCACCATTGCCGCATTCGGCTACTACCTGGCGACTCATCCGGGTACAGTGGACCGGCTGCGGCATTTGCCGCCGGGGACGCTGGCCGTGCTGCTCGCGCTGAACATACTATCGTTCGCTTGCCTGGTACTGGCCACGCGCGCTTCGCTTCATTTATACGATAAAAAAATGGGGCGGCAGGAAAATATATTGTTCAATGCCTATTCGTCGCTCATCAATTTTTTCGGGCCGGGCCAATCCGGGCCGGATTTTAGAGGCGCGTACCTGAAAAAGCGGCTGCAGCTGGGCGTTAAACAGTATCTATTTGCTACTCTCATATACTATGGATTTTTCGCGGTGATCAGCGTGTTGTTCATGTTTGCCGGGGCACGGCCATGGTGGCAAACAGCCTTGCTGGCAGCCGGCGCGGGGGCAGTGAGCCTGGTGGTCATCCGCAATTATCGGCGGCGGGGCCGGGTTGGCACAGCACGGCTGGATGTGCGGCATATCGGCTGGATCGGCCTGGCCACACTATTGCAACTGGCGGCGCAGGTAGCAATTTTTGGCGTAGAGCTGCATACCGTGGGGGCGCAGGCCAGCTTCGGGCAGGTTTTGAGCTACACCGGCGTGGCAAACATTGCCATTTTTGTGGCCTTAACGCCTGGAGCTATCGGCATCCGCGAAGCGTTCTTGCTTTTTAGCCAGCGTCTGCATCACATAGACAGCTCCACAATCGTGGCGGCGAACGTCGTCGACCGCGGCGTATATCTGATATTCCTGGGTCTGCTCTTTGTGCTGGTATTGAGCCTGCACGCCAAAGACAAACTGCACATCGCGGCCGTCAAAACGGACGCCCAGTAATGGAAACCGCGCAGCTGATCGTAGTATTGAGTTTGAGTGTCGCCGTGTTATGGGGCCTGGCCGACTTTTGGGCGGCGCGGGCAAGCAAAATTACCGGGCCTGTTACTACGGCGCTCGGCGTCAACGCTGTATCGCTCCTTTTCATGGTACTGCTGTATGTGGCAGTACCGCAACATCCGGCGCAGGCCAGCGGTCAGGGCATTGCTTGGGCGATGGCCGGCGGCGCAATTATCAGCGTTGCCATGATTCTTTTGTACAAAGGTTTTGCGCACGGGCCGGTCAGCCTGGTGAGCCCCATAGGTTCAGCCTACCCCGTGGTGATGACGCTACTGGCGCTTACCATCTTCCATGGGCGGCTTTCGAGCGGACAGCTGCTGGCCATTGCTGCCATCGTACTCGGCATTATGGCGGCGGCCGGCCTGTTCACGGTACGGCGTAGCGAACGGCATATGAGCAAGGGACCAACGCTCGCGGTCGCATCGGCGATAGTATACGGAGTTGGCTTTACCTGCATGGCACAGGCCAGTATTCATATTGGCTGGGAACTGGCCTCACTACTGCAATGCGTTGGCGGCACGGCCATATTTGCCATACTCCTGCCACTGGCACGCGGAGCCGAAGCACCGTTACGCGGCCTGTGGCGCACACTTACGAACGGATTTGTGGCCGGTGCCGCAATTACCGGCATCGCCGCCATGTGCGCACTCAATCTGGCATTCAGCAAAGACCCATCTGCCGGAGCTATAGCCGGCGCAATCTCAGCCTGCTACCCGGTTATTACTGTGTTGCTCGCGCTCAAGCACTTCAAGGAAGAGCCCAAGCCCATCCCGCTTGCCGGCGCCACATTGGCGGTCGCGGGCGTGGTCGCGTTGTCGCTCATATCATAAGCGTTTTTGCGCAAAAAACGGTATAGTGGAAATAGCATGAACTTTCTCG
>DASZXF010000632.1:0-3648 GCA_035546055.1 Ktedonobacteraceae bacterium | reverse complement strand
CTCCACATTTTCACGCCAGCTCCACACCTGCACTCATGTTTTCCGCCGGCTACACTCTCATTGTACCGGTCCGCCAGCCGATCAGGGTTACGAAGCCATAAAGATTACGTTAAGAAATCGTCTTTCTACTAACAGACTTCTTAACCTTTTATCGATTTATTGGCTCTTTTACATTCGATATAATCAACAAAGAGAAAAATTCGCACATTAAATAGAGAAAAGGATCATCCCTGATGGTGCGTATTGCTTTGACAAAAAACGCATTAACAGGGATGATCCTTTTGCCCTTATTCTTCGTCCATGCTTTCGATTTCGACGCGCAGACTTTCGCCGCGTAGCACATTGGCCGAGGGCGTATAGGCCGGCGGGTCCCATTCAAACGCGACCCGCTGGCGTTTGATGGGGACATTGGCGTAGAGCTTATCCCAGCGATCTTCGCGCCCCAGCGTGACTTCAACATTCTGCTCATCTATCTCCAGCCGCCGCGAAATGGCCGCCATCAGGTCAGCCCTGATCAGTTCGAGCATATCAGGACTGAGTTTGATGCGATCCTGAACCAGGACGACCTTCAGGCGCTCCTTCGCCATTTCGCCAGGAGTAAGCTTCTTCCGACCATTCATAAAAGCAAAAACACCCATACCTTCGTGCCTCCTTTACAGGATGGCTATGAACGCACGCGCTTCTCAGCTAGCGCTGGCCCGAACCCCATCAGACTCCTCAGCCGATCTACCAGCGTTGGCGCCTCTTCTACCTCATCGAGGGGAACTTCCACTCCCATTATCCGCTGCGCTGCATTGATAAAAGCGCGCCCGGCCCGTGATTTCTTTTCATAGACCACCGGCTCGCCTTTATTGGTCCCGATGATGATCATTTCATCCTCGGGCACAATTCCCATCAGGTCAATCCCCAGCACTTCCAGCACGTCCGCCACATCCATCATATCCCCGCGCCTGACCATTTCAGGGCGTAGACGATTGAGAATCAAGCGTGGCTCCGGTTTGCCTGCCGCTTCGACCAGGCCAATAATGCGGTCGGCGTCGCGCACCGAGGCCATTTCAGGGTTGGTGACGATAATAATCTCATCAGCTCCGACAATTGCATTACGAAAGCCTTGTTCAATGCCTGCGGGCGAGTCGATCAGTACAAAGTCGAACTCGTGGCGCATCTGCTGGCAGAGTTGCTCCATCTGCACGCTGTTGATGGCATTTTTATCACGCGTCTGAGCGGCGGGCAGGAGATAGAGCTCTGGCGAACGCTTATCTTTGATCAAGGCCTGGCGCAGGCGGCACTGGCCTTCTACTACGTCCACCAGATCATAGACGATGCGATTCTCCAATCCCAGCACGGCGTCAAGATTGCGCAGACCGATATCCGCGTCAATGACCGCGACCTTTTTGCCATGCAGAGCCAGCGCTGTACCCAGATTCGCAGTTGTGGTCGTCTTGCCGACGCCACCTTTACCCGATGTGATGGTTATCACCCTGCTGTCCATGAGCATCTCCCTAAAGCAAAGCTGCCTCACCTTGTCAGCTTTGCCGTCTACACTCCCTCAAATGAGTATCCAGACTGTTGCCCGATAACTGCTCACCTGAGGATACTGCAAATCAGAAGAACATGCTACCTGCCCTGTGACTGCACCACGCCTCCTTCCCCTGCCCTCCGATCCACAAAGGCTACACCATGTCCCCAGAGTCCGATTGATTATTTCCGTGGCGGACGCCCGTTGACCCATGCTTCTACGACAATCTGCCCATTCCGAATAGTGGCAACCTCTGGCCTGGGTTGCACATCCAGACCCTCGGGTGGCCGGGAGAGCAGATGCGCGATGCGCAGTTGCACCGGGGCCAGCAGCAGCGAACAGACCATCGCCCCTTCATTGTCTGGATAGCCCGCGTGGACCATGCCGCGCAACACGCCCCAGACGATGATATCCTTGCCGGCTACTATCTCCGCTCCGGGATTGACATCGCCGAGCACGACAATATTGCTATGATGATGAATAGCCTGCCCTGAACGCACGGTTCGCCGCAGAAACAAGGTGTCGTCCGACTCGCGTAAATCGCGCGTCGTCCGCTCACCTGTAAGCGTGGCGGGATCTGCTTCGCTGGCCAGCCAGGTTTCTTCCCTGGGAAATTCCTGGGTGGGCGTGGACCTGACCATAGCCAGAGTTTGCGGTACGGCTACCGGTGCGATTGACATCTGATAATGGGCCAGCAACGCTTCCAATTGCGAGCGCTCACTGGCTCGCAGCCGACGCTGTGTGGTGTCAATCGACAACGAGGCTCCACGAAAAAAACTGGGCGCTTCAGCCAGCCGCTCCGCCAGAGCAGTGAGCAATTCACCAAAGGGAGTTTCAGGCTCCAGGGTTAGACGCAGACCATCACGAGTCCCTTTAATTGCAATATTTCCTTGCACAGACTGCTTCTCCTCGCTTGCCAGTCCATAGTGCGAATCTTCTGCATGTTCCACCGAACAACCCTCCTTGCCCGGATTTCGCCGCTCGAACCTGCTCCTGTCGAATCCAGAGCACCAACCACTGCCAGCATCAGCGCGGTACGCCCACACATATTCTGACACAAATAAGTATAAGCATCCAGGCCAGAAAACGCAATAGCATGGGCGTTCTGGCCCGGAAGCTGGATAGATTGACCCGCATTTGCCTGGTCAAACCATAGCAAAGCCTTCGTCCAGGTCGGTCATGGCGTCCTGAAAGAGCCAGTCGGCGGTATCTTGCATGATGGTGCCGATCAGGTGATGGCCGTTACGCGTGGCGGAGAAGACGAGACAATAGCCGGATTGATCGCTGTTGCCGGTCTTCACGCCGTCCGCACCGGGATATATACCGATTAACTGGTTGAGGTTTTTCCAGTTGTCGTACAGATGGTTATGCATGGTGGCAGGCACAACATGATCCGGCTGGCGCACAATCTCGGCAAAGGTGGACAAACTCATGGCGTAACGGGCCAGTTTGGTGAGATCGGCGGGCGTCGAATAATTGTTGGGGCTGACGAAGCCTGCGGGATCGGCGAAATGGGTGTTGCTCAGACCGAGTTGACGTGCCCTGGCATTCATCAGGGCGACAAAGCTGGCGGTGTTACCGCTGACCGCGTGGGCGAGGACGATAGCGGCATCGCAACCCGATGGCAGGAGTAGCCCGTAGAGCAACGAAATGACATGCAACTGATCTCCGGGTTGCAAAAAGGCGATGCTGTAGCCGCCAGGAGGTACCTCGTCCAGTTCGCTCTGTGAAACCGTCACAGACGTGTTGATATCCAGGCGCTCTATAGCCAGCACGGCGGTCATGATCTTCGCGGTGCTGGCCGGCGGCAAGCGCAGATTGCTGGATGTGTGGATCAGGACGCGGCCAGTGGTGGCGTCAATCAAATAGGTCGGGACAATGCGCGCGACCTGCGGCGTGGGCGTGGGCGAAGGGATTGGCGTGGGCGTGGGTGTCGGCGTATCTGTCGGGGTTGGCGTAACTGTCGGCGTGGCCTGTGCTTGAGTCTGTGCGCCTTGCAAAAGGGCCGGCACAACCACAAACGAAGCAACCACGACCACCACCAGCATTAAAACCAGGACGGCGGCAAAAAGGTAGCGTTGCATACAATTCTGTCCATTCTACAGTAAAGCAATACGTATATTCTATAT
>DASZXF010000631.1:0-5827 GCA_035546055.1 Ktedonobacteraceae bacterium | reverse complement strand
GGTGAGTACTGCGAAGTGGAATTTCAGGATTGCGGGCATACTCCACATATTGAGAAACAAGCGGAAATGCTTGAGGTGCTGACTGCATTTGTGGATAAGCATTAATGGAGAAAACAACCCTCCTCGCGTAGCAGTTTTGGTGATGGCTGGCTGGTAGAGAGCTACAACCGTGGGCAGCCACTCCGCTGTATGATGCTACGTCATAGCTTCTGTCTTCTCAGCTATTGGATCTCCTGTTTCTGCCCCTGACTCCTGTTCATGCTCGCACGCCCTCCGCCAATGGCGTGCGAGCATGAACAGGAGTCAGGGGCAGAGCAACTGATCCCCATCCTATCTGGATGTTAGAGCGTTGTCAGCATCGGGGGGATGACAGGCTCATCCCAATCGATCTGATAGTCGTAAAGCCAGGTCTCTTTTTCCGGGTGGATAAAAAGCTTGATAGCAAGAGGCATGACTAGATCTTGCAAACGACGCAGCAGTGGCCCTGCAAACTTGGCTTGCGACCCTCTTCTGCCCATTTTGGCGACCCGCTCAACGCGGGGACGCCGGAGTTGTTCATACACGCTAAAGGCTTGCTGCGCCTCAGAGGTATCACGCAGGCACCGGGCCAGCACCAGACTATCTTCCAGTGCGAGAGAGGCACCCTGACCTGAACTGGTTGTGGTCCCATGCACCGCATCGCCGACCAGGACCATGGTGTGACGATGCCAGACCGGGACGTGCCGCAGGATATGCTGGATCGTTGGCTGGAAACCGTCCGAAGCTGCTGTCTGGCGGATCAACTCACAGGCCGGGAAGGCATCATCAGCGAAGAGGGAGAGGAGTTGCTGCCTCCATTCCTCCTGGGAGATAGCGGCAAGCTGCTGCCGCTCAGGTTCCGATGGACGGGGCACATTGGTGAACCAGTAAATCTCCCCGGATGGGGCGGGAATCCAGCCAAAGAAAGCACGCCTGCCAAAGGCGAACAGGAAGGTCTCTGGCGGGGACGGAACTGGCAGAGGCCGGGCCAGCCGGGCGAGGCCACCTGTACCAATCAGGCCGGTAAATTGAGGAGTCGGTGCCTGCGGATCAATGAGCGTGCGCACGCGGGAATGAATGCCGTCAGCGCCAATGAGCAGATCGGCGCTGATCTCGGTTCCATCGGCAAACTGTGCCGTGATTCCCTGGGGGGTGCTCTGTGCGTTCAGAAGCTGCTTGCCCGTCTGAACGGCGATGCCGCGCCGAATGGCTTCATCCCGCAGAGCCGCCGCCAGTTCTCCCCGTTCGATGGCCAGCCCGCCTGCATTGCTGCCCAGTTCACCCAGACGCTTGCCCGATCCACTGTGTAGCTCCATGCGCGCTACCCAAAAGCCACGCGCGAGCGCTGGCTCAAAGACATCAAGCGTGCGCAATACCTGGACGCCATTCCTGGCGACCAGGAGAAATGAGCCGCGATAGCGCGTGAGTTGCTCCTCTGCTTCACACACCGTGGCCTCGATCCCGATGCGTTGGAGGGCCATGGCGGCTGCCGGACCAGCCACGCCGCCTCCCACGATGAGTGCCTTTTTCCTCCTGGATATGATCATGTTCGTTCTCCTGAGTAGATGTTCAGCAGAACCCGGCGCGCGAACTCGCCAGGATATTCTGTTCTGTGATAGACTAGACTAGACGAAACTAGACGAAACTAATATCTAGATTATACTAGATATTAGTTTGATCTAAATATATCCGAGGAGAGCACCTATGTCAAGTCACTCAGAGCATCGGGAGCATCTGATTAAAATTGTGCTCCAGGCTAGCCGTGAAAGCAGTACGCTGGCGGTCTTTTTCCACACCAGAATGGCCGAGCAAGTCGGGCTCGGAGCCACCGAAGAAAAAACGCTTGCGCTGTTGGGCAAACGTGGTCCCCTGACGGCGGGGGAAATTGCGGCCCACACTGGCCTGACTACTCCTTCCGTCACCAGCCTGCTGGACCGGCTGGAAAACAAAGGGATGGTGCGCCGGGTGCGCGATCCCCATGACCGGCGCCGGGTGATTGTGGAGCCCAACCAGGAGCGACTGGCGGAACTGGAGCGGCTGTTTTCCTCCGTGCAAGAGGGCTTTCGCGAGGTGCTTGATCTCTACAGTGATGAGCAACTGGCAACCATCGCAGATTTTCTGACCCGATCCGCTCAGCGTTCGCAGGAGTTCATGGCTGCGCTGGTGGGGAAACAAGAGGAGAGCTAAATGTGCCTCCGTCCTTTGGGTGCTGTTGGAAGACCATGCGGAACTCATTGGAGGGCTTGTACGATTACTCGACCGATGCTCCAGAGACACTCTGTGTTTTCGGGTCTGGATACAGGACATGCTGTGCCGGAGCAAGGCTCCTATCCTCTTGATAACATGGCGTTGATCACCGCCATCTGGCTGATCTTCACATGAATTTTTGGAGCATGGAAAATTCGTTGCGCAGGCCTGTAGAGCCATTTCAGGGTTGGTATCAGTGTGAAAACGGCGTTTACTTGCTTTCCTCTTTTTGGCATGACCGACGCATTACATATTCAGCAAGTGTTTCAGGTGGTCGCAGGTGAAAGAAGCAGCCTGTTCTATTTGCGCATACACATAGACATGTCATAGCGGATAGCTAGAATCCAATAGACACTATACGAAGCACCATCCTGGAAAGAAAGTATCTGCATATGCGAAAAAGACGAGGCATACAATTAAATTCGCGAATTGCGCGGTGGAGAGGCATACTGGTTGGGCTTGTGTTGATCGGACTGGCCGCCAGCAGTGTTTTGCTTAGTCAGTTTGTGCTCCTGCAACGAGGGGCAACGGCTCAGAGGACAGATGTTTCGGCGCCCGTATCCACACCTGCGCCGCCCTCTGCGCGTGGACCCGATGGCGGGCGTTATCTCTATTTTGTACTTAAACAGCCGAGCGGCTTTGTGCTGGCGCGCGCGCGCGAGGGTATAAACAATCAGCCTGTAGAGGCTCCGCAGGTGATTGTGGCCTTTGATAACGCCTTTGGACAATCCATAGCTGATAATGTTGTCTCGTTTCAGACCTCGCCGGATGGCCGCTATATCGCCATCGATGGTACGCATAGTGATGGGGAACTGC
Source organism: Ktedonobacteraceae bacterium (assembly GCA_035546055.1). Classification (GTDB taxonomy): domain Bacteria; phylum Chloroflexota; class Ktedonobacteria; order Ktedonobacterales; family Ktedonobacteraceae; genus Paraktedonobacter. The sequence goes on along the minus strand of DASZXF010000631.1, from coordinate 2,746 downwards.
TCTGGATGTTCGATACGGTTGACCAGAGCTTGAAACGTGAGCCGCCTTCGGTGAGCGGTACGTTTTTGCACTGGTTGCCCAATAGCGACGGGCTTTTTCTCTACCGTCCGATGTTTCCTCTGGGGCCAGGGGCGCCGCTGGAGCGAGCGAACTGGCATCCTGGTCTGTGGCTGGGCAATGCCGCGAATGGCACGTTTACCAACATCGATATCCCGCAGCCTGCTTCTTTCCTGGTGGATGCTGTTGCTTCACCGGATGGTTCGCGCATTATTTACTCCACCAGCAGCGGTCTGGGTCAGGGAAGCGATATCTGGAGTGTCACCCGGCGCGGGATGCATGTTGAGCACTTGCTGACCCTTGCCGAGGACGCGCAGCGGATCGCGGGGATGTTTTCCCTGTCGCCAGATGGTCGGAGCATTGCCTACGAGCGCCTGGACGATAGCCCTGCTCCTTTTCTGCCAGCAGGCCTCTGGATCATGGATCTGAACGGTGGCCATCAGCGTTTGCTGGCGCAGGCCGATGGAGGACACGGTTTTACCCTGCGCTGGTCGCCTGATAGCTCCAGAATTGCCTTTGTGGCGCGTATCAATCCTGGGACCAGTACAGCGAATCAGAACACGCAGATGTTGCAGAGCGGGGTGAACGTAGTCGATGTGGCCAGTGGACGCGTCTGGCCGGTCGCCGGACCCACCGCGACGGGTTTGCAAATCAACGTCAATCCGGTCTGGAGCGCAGATGGCAGGCAGATCACCTTCACGGCGTTTAATCCCCTCAATCCGGTGATTGGCGGCACAGTTCATTACTGGTCGGTGCAGGCCGGACCCGTGAATGGCGTTCGACCCAGCGTTGTGCAGGTTGCGTCCCCTGTCACCCACGTGATAGCTCCCGGCGGCTGGTGAGAAGGAAGAGGTTGGAGGCGATGAAGATCATATCATATATCCGGCGTTTGCCGCTCTGGCTGGCTGGTACGCTGGCTGCGCGCTGGCTGCTGGCGCTGTTTCTGGTCAGTTCCATTCTGGGAGGACTGTTTGCGCCAGTGCAGGCAGCTCTGCCATCTCACTCCGGCATGAGTGTATCGAGTAAGCCCCGTTCTCAGGCACCGGAGCCTTTTATGCACAAACCGTATTACGGGTCTGAGGATTTTCACACGCGCATCAATTCATATTTTGACCATGACAAGCCCTGGTATGCGGATGATAGCATCTTTGTGCGCTATGATGGGAAACGCTGGGAAGGCTCGGACACCTCGGTTGTCAATTGCCAGGCCGGTACAACCTGCTATGATGGACACAACGGCTATGACCTGCGGATGCGCTTTGAGCCGGTGCTCAGTTCTGCTGCGGGCAAGGTTATCAATGCGGGCTGGTATAACGCGCAGAATCACAGCGACTCGTTTGGTCTGTGGGCAGCTATTGATCATGGCAATGGCTTTGTCAATGTTTACGGCCATTTGAGCGCGCTCACGGTCAGCGTGGGCCAGCACGTGGGAACACAGTGGCAAATTGGTACCAGCGGTACGACAGGCTCCTCTACGGGTCCGCATCTGCATTTTGGCACCTATTATTATCCATCGTGGCAACCAACAGATCCCTTTGGCTGGACCAGTAAGCGCGACGATCCGAACACGGTGCCTGATTACAACCTCTGGAGTACGGGCGATAATATCACGCCGGTTCCACGCCTGGGTGGCCATGGAAAAAACCTGGCGCCCGGCGCCGTCCTGGTTGATGATGGCTCGCCCGGCTGGAGCGCTACCGGGCGGTGGTCCGTGTCCAGCGCTAAATCAGATATTGGCGGTTCGCTGCACTGGACCGCTACGACCGGTGGAAGCGCGACGGCTACCGCGACCTGGCAGACGCTTTTGCCAGAGGATGGCTATTACGAAATTGGCGCCTTCGTGGACGATAATCACGCCAGCAGCGGCTGGGCCTCCTATACTATCGCGAGCAACGATCCCGATCACCCCGACACGACCGTGACGCATCGAGTTGAGGTCGATCAAGAGCATGTGGGCTCTTTTCAGAATGCCTTTGGCAACGTTAACACCGGCGCGCAGTGGATTGGCCTTGGCACGTATTATTTCAAGGCGGGACATCAGGGCAAGGTTACTCTCAACAATGCCACGGGTGAGAACGATCAGCAGCTTGCTGCCGATGGCATCGAATTTGCGCCGCTTGTCCCCCCGAAATATGCTTTTACCCTTGACGAAGATACTACGCCTGCGCAAATGCTGGCCGGAGATCGCGCCACGGTAAAGCTGAAGCTGACCAATACCAGCAGTTTCCCCTGGCCCGCCGAGGGACTTCAAGCAGTTCAGATTATCTATCGCTGGCTGGATAGTCAGGGGCATGCCGTCCTGGTGAGTTCGCCTGTTTCGCTGGCGCAGGATCTTCCCATCAAGGGAAGTGTAACCAGTACAATTGAAGTGCAGGCTCCTGTTCAGGCGGGAACATATACTCTGCAATGGGATTTGCTGCGGGGGACGGAAGCCTTTTCTCAGCAAGGAGCGCACCTGGAGAATCACAGCATTATTGTCAGCGATCCGACCTCAGAGTCCGACATTCCACCTGTCGATGCCTCACCGGTAGCGCCGGGAGTCCCGCCGGTGGCCTCGCCCGGCAGCGGACCGATTGTCCCACCGGGAGTCCCGCCAGTGGCCTCACCCGGCAGCGGACCGATTGTCCCACCGGGAGTCCCGCCAGTGGCCTCGCCCGGCAGCAGGCCCATCGCGCCGCCTGCGGCAAGT
>DASZXF010000630.1:0-2072 GCA_035546055.1 Ktedonobacteraceae bacterium | reverse complement strand
GTCTACAATGGCCTCCCATCCATGCGTATCAACGTTACCTCGGATGGTTCGAGCGGCTGGGGCTGGTGGTCGGTGACGCAGGCCAACAACAACTGGGAAACCTACTCACTCGTTCCCTATTACGCCAATGGCGCACTTGAGTTTAACGTCAAGGGAGCTGCGGGCGGCGAAGCGTTTACCCTTGGCATGGGAGATCGCGTCTACGAGCGCAATCCTGTCCAGTACAACACCCCCTCGATTCAGAGTAGCACCTATGTCACGGTTACCACCGATTGGCAACATGTGCGTATTCCCCTCAAAGACCTCATTCCAGAGGGGAGCGTCTTCGATCTGAATCAGGCGTACTTGCTGTACTTTGGAAGCGCTAACAACAATGCTCAGGAGTTCTGGCTGAATGACATCAAGTTTACCTCGCCAGATCAGGAGCACAGCGCGCCGTTTATTAAAGTCAACCAGCTTGGCTATAGCATCCTCTCGACAAAGGAGGCGCTCGTCAGTGGCTTTGCCGATGAACTCAAGGCTGTCGACGGTACACCTTTCCAGGTGAAACGCGTTTCTGACGACGCCGTAGTCTACAATGGCAAGCTGAAACTGGCCGATGAGTATGACACGCAATCGGGTGAGAGGATCTTCAAGGCTGATTTTTCCCCGCTGATCAGGCCCGGTACTTATTACATTGCGGTGTCAGCCGAGGGCGTTGCCGCTTCGCTGCCGTTCCAGATCGGCAGTAATGTCTACCAGCCGCTGATTGTCGATGCCACGCGCTATTTCTACTACCAGCGCCAGGGGATTGCCCTTGATGCGGCGCATGCGGGAGTATATACGCGTGGAGTGGGCCATCCCCAGGATGCCAATGCCGCGTTCCGCTCTGGAGCCAACCCGCCCAGAGATGTCTCGCAGGGCTGGTATGATGCCGGAGATTACGGAAAATACGTCAATGCAGGCGCGGTCGCCATTTCCGACCTGGTGTGGGCCTATCAACTCTTCCCCAGGGAGTTCAAGGATAATCAAATGAACATCCCGGAGAGCGGAAACGGCGTTCCTGACCTTCTGGATGAAGTGAAGTGGGAACTGGACTTCATCTTGAAGATGCAGGATCAGGCAAGTGGCGGCTTCTATCATATGGTACAGCCGACCGGGAGCGCCGCGCCTGACCAGGACAGCTCGCCGCGTTTTATCGAGGATGTCAATGGTTCGCAGACCAATGTGATGCCCACCGATGACGCAGCCAGCGCTGCCGCAGCCCTGGCCGAAGCCGCGATCTCCTTCAAGAAGGTGAATCCGACCTACGCCAGCACCCTGTTGACAGCGGCTCGTCGTGGTTGGGATTACTTGATGGCTCATCCCGACGGTGTTGCCCCGGTTCCCGGTCCTTATAGCGTGACCGATGACCACGCGGATCGTCTGTGGACGGCTGCGGCGCTTTTCCGGGCGACCGGTGAGGCGCAGTACAATCAGTACTTCCTGGCGAACTATCAGCAGTTTGCGAGTGCCTGGGATGGGTCCAGGGATAATCCTGAAGGCGTTGGCAACATGGCGCAGATTGCCTTCCTGGATTACATGCGGGCAGCTCATGCCGATGCCACGGCCAGAGCCTGGTTTGCCAGCAAGTTCGCAGCCTGGCGCGAGCCAGTGCTGGAGCGCTCGGAGCAAGGTCCGTGGCACAATACGCTCCAGGATAACGATTATTACTGGGGAAGCAACGGCGTTGTACTCGATACGCTGCATGTGCTGGCCGTGGGAAGCATTGTGCTGGGTAAGTATAACCTGAGCACCGATGTGCGGGTTGTCCGGGCGGTGGAGGCCGGTATGAGTTATATCCTGGGAGTCAATCCGCTGCGCCTCAGCTACGTCACCGGAGAAGGCGCGGGCAGCATCACGACCATCTACTCGACCATGTGGAGCAATGATGGTCGCCCTGGCGTACCAAAGGGCTATCTGGCCGATGGTCCGAACAGCTATAACAACCCCTGGTTATCCTGCCGTGCCCCGGCCAGATGCTACCTGGAGAACGATTCAAACTGGACGACAAACGAGAATGCCGTTTACTGGAACGCGGCTCTTGTTCTGGA
>DASZXF010000629.1:0-14249 GCA_035546055.1 Ktedonobacteraceae bacterium | reverse complement strand
AAAATGCCGGGCCATCATGCGTCCGGCTTCGGCGCTATCTCCTCGTTCAATAGCTGCCAGCAGCAGAACATGCAGTTGCTGAACACGCGCGAGCTGGGCGCTGCCGTGCCGATGGCGCAGACCCGCGAGAATGGTGTCTCTGGAGACTTCGCGCAGGGAGGAGATCAGGTGAAACAGCATGGCGTTGTGAGTGGCCGCAGCGAGGGCCAGGTGCAGTTCCAGATCCAGTTCGCTATATTGCTCCACATCGCCCAGACAGCGGTCCATGCGCGCCACCAGTTCTTGCAGACCGGTCAGTTCGGCGGCAGTGCGCCGCTCGGCGGCCAGCATGGCGCTCTGAATCTCAATGCCCTTGCGCACCTCGATCAATTCAATAATGGTGCGCTGGTTCAGGTGGACCGCGCGCTGGAAGAAGACCACCAGGGCGCTATGGTCCACTGGCCGCACGACCGCGCCCCGGCCATTGAGAATCTCGATCACCCCCTGACCCTGCACGGCTTTGAGCGCCTCGCGAATGACCTGGCGGCTGACCCCAAACTCGCCGGCCAGACTCATCTCCGAGGGCAGAACATCGCCTTCCCGCAACCCTCGCCGCGCGATCAGATCCAGCAGCGCGTTGCGGGCCTGCTCGGCCAGCGTTTCCCGATGGAGTTTTTCGCTCATCTCTGCTTCCGTCCCGCTTCGTTTTCTCCGGCCTTTTCTCCGCTGAGGCAGGCATGATCATGGTGAACTCTGCTGCTGGTATTATAAAAATCAACACGCTGCCTGTCAAGCTGACAGACAGCTTGACAGATATGGATGAGCATGATACGCTCTCAAGGCGGACAACTGGCCAAAAAGAGGTTTTTTTTATGTACGATCTGCTGATTCGGCATGCTCAGATTGTTGATGGTACTGGCGGCCCGGCTTTTGCCGGCGATGTGGCGCTGGCGGGCGAGCGAATTGCGGCTGTGGGGGCGCACCTGGAGGGCGAGGCGAGCGCGGTACTGGAAGCCGGAGGACTGGTCGTAGCGCCCGGCTTCATTGACGCGCACACGCATGATGACCTGGAAGTGACACGCCGGGGTGTGGTGCAGGCGAAAGTTCAGCAGGGCATCACAACGCTGGTCCTGGGCAATTGTGGCTTCGGGATCGCGCCGATGGCCCCGCAATATATGCCTGCCATGCAGCGCTATGCGGCGGCTGTGCTGGGCGAAGATGAACAGCCGTGGAACTGGGCCACCCTGGGCGCCTGGCTGGATGCGCTGGCAACGCAACCGCTGGGTCAGCACGTGCGTACCCTGCTGGGGCATACCGCCCTGCGCGTAGCGGCGATGGGCTTTGAGGCCCGGCCAGCCACCTCGCAGGAAATTATTACCCAAGAAATGTTGCTGGCCGAGGCCATGCAAGCTGGCGCGGCGGGTCTGTCGCTGGGCCTGATGTACGTCCCTGGCATGTATACGCCAGCCAGCGAGCTTGAGCGCCTGGCCCGTGTGGTTGGACGCTCTGGTGGCGTTGTGACAGTGCATATGCGCGGCGAGGGCGATCAAATGCTCGCCTCGCTGGATGAAATGCTTGAACTGGCCGCGCGAGCCGAGGTAGCAGTTCACATCAGCCATTTGAAGATTATCGGACGCCGCAACTGGGGCACCATTGAGCAGGCGCTGGAGCGGATCACGCAGGCCAGGGCGCGCGGCCTGGCGATCACCGCCGATATGTACCCTTACACAGCTGGTTCGACCACGATCACGCAGATTTTACCGCCCTGGCTGCAAGAAGGCGGACTGGAGCAGATGCTCGGCAGTCTGCGCGATCCCGCCATCCAGCGGCGGGTCAGCCGGGACTTCGCCAGGGGTCTGCCCGGCTGGGAAAATCAGGTTGAGATGCTTGGCTGGGAAAGTATTGTCCTCTCCAGTTTGCCACAGGCTCAGAACCGCGCCCTGGAAGGGCTGAATATGGTCGAGGCCGCCGCTCATCTTGGCATGACGCCTGACGAAGCGCTCTTGCACCTGATTCTTGCCGAGGCCGGACGCATTACCATTGTGGTCTTCTCCATGGATCAGCACGACGTAGATCAGGTGGTGCAGGCTCCCTTCGCCATGATCGGCTCCGATGGCCTGCCAACGCGCTCCGGGCGTCCACACCCGCGTCTGTATGGCACCTTCCCGCGCTATCTCCAACGCTATGTGCGCGAGCGCAAAAGCCTGACGCTGGCGGAGGCCATTCATAAGATTACTGCCTTCCCCGCCGCGCGCTTTGGCATAGCCGAACGTGGCACCATCACGCCCGGCAAAATCGCGGATCTTGTGCTCTTTGACCCGGAACGCATCAGCGACCTCGCCACCTATCAGGAGCCGCAGGTCTATCCGCATGGCCTGACGGCGGTCATTGTCGCGGGCCAGCCCGTCGTGCTGCATGGCCAGTTCCAGGCCGCCAGGCCCGGCCAGGTTTTAACTACGCCAGTTCGCTCACGCTAAATTCATCAGGAGGATTGTATGTCGCTCATCGGAAGTCCTGTCACCGAGATTGATACGCCGGCCCTGCTGGTGGAACGCTCGCGCCTGGAGGCCAATATTCAGCGCTTCGCGCACATGGCTGCACAGGCAAAGGTCAGGCTGCGCCCGCACATCAAGACGCACAAGACGCGCGAGATTGCCCGCCTGCAACTGGCCGCCGGGTCCAGGGGGATTACCTGCGCGAAACTGGGAGAGGCTGAAGTGTACGCGGAGGCAGGGGTTAAAGATATTTTTGTCGCCTACCCGGTGATTGGACACGCAAAGGCCCGCCGCGCGGCTGAACTGGCCCACCGCTGCCAATTAATCGTGGGCGTGGAGAGCACAACCGGCGTACAGCATTTATCAGAGGCCGCGCTGGCAGCGGGGGTCATACTCGGTGTGAGAGTCGAACTCGATTCGGGCTTACAACGCACAGGGGTCGCTCCTGAACAGGCAGCGGCGCTCTGTCGCCTGATCCTCGCCGCGCCTGGACTGCGCCTGGATGGGATTTTCACCTTTCGCGGCGCCTCCTTCCCCGGCGCGCCCACGCAGGATCGTCACGAACTGGGACGCCTGGAAGGCGAGTGGATGGTTGAACAGGCCAGACTCCTGCGCGCGGCTGGCATCCCGATTCAGACCATCAGCGTCGGCTCAACGCCCACCTCGGAAGGCGCCGCGCAGGTCGAGGGCATCACCGAAGTACGTCCGGGCACCTATGTTTTCTGCGACCGCATGACCACCCGCGCGGGCGTCAATACCGCCAGCGACATCGCCCTCAGTATTCTGGCTACCGTCGTCAGCCGCCCTGCCCCTGATCTCGCCGTCATCGACGCGGGTTCAAAGACCTTCTGCGGCGATGTCATCCCCGCCAGGGCCGGTCTGGAAGGCTATGGCGTTACCATCGATGGGCACAGCGGCCTGGTCGAGCGCATGAACGAAGAACATGGCATCGTGCGCCTGGCCCCCGACTTCAATCCGGCCATCGGCGACAAACTCGCCTTTTTCCCCAACCACGTCTGCACCTCCGTCAACCTCTCCGACGAACTGCTCATCGTCAACGAAGGCATCGTCCAGGACATCTGGCCGGTCGCCGCCCGAGGTCGACGCCAGTAGAACTCCAACCTGTTTATCTCACCATCAAGGCTCAGGCGGCTCTAGAAGCCATTTGAGCCTTTTTTTCCTCCTTTTTTCCATCGGCCAATGCCTGCGCATTGAGTTGACAGACGTAGCATGGAAAAACATACTGTACACTTCGCTGACTTGTACGCCACATTTTAACATCTGTCAACCATCAGACCAATCCGTAGCATTTTCTAAGATTTTGTACGCTTGCTGACAAATGCTATGTTTTGCGCAAAAGCGCCGCATTGTCTTGCGCATAACATTTGTTTAATGTTATGTTTGTTTTATACCGTTGTTGTTGGTAGTCGTGAAGTGGTTACACATGACAAAAAGCGGTCCTGGCGGCACTCTACTGGCTCAGACCCAGGACTAGGAAGGCATCGTAACTATGAGAAAGCGAATCGTGTTTACTGTGGAGAAGAATCGTGTGCTCGTGCCTGTTGGCCTGCCCTGCCCTTTTGGCTGTCGCTATTGCTACACACGAGGTAAAGACGTGCGCATCTCTCGTGACACCCCGGAAGAGATCATCGCCGATTTCCAGGCTTTCGTTCGCGAGACGACTATTCCCTTTGAGACGGTTCAGTTTGGCTATGACAGCGATCCGTTTTCACGCCCGGAACGCGGCTTGCCGATGCTCAGGCAACTGGCACAGATGGGCAAAAATATCAATTTTAGCACCAAGGCGCTGGTTGAAGGCCCGGTTCTGGACGAGCTAAACGAGATTCATCGTTCGATAGTGGCGGCGGATCGCACATTGAGCGCGCTCGTCTCTTTGAGTTGCTGGGATTCGGCCTCGCAAGTCGAGCCGCACACGCCGACACCGGATGAACGGGTACGTACTATTGTCAATCTCAAGCGCATCGGCCTGCCGGTCTTTATCGCGGTACGGCCTATTTTGCCGCACGTCCCCGACAGTGAATACGAACGCCTGGCGGAAGAGGGCGTGCGCGCGGGTTGTGATGGCTTTATTCTGGGCCCGCTCTACGCGGACGCCGGTGGGAAGTATGTGCGTTTTGTTCCCCCGGCTGCGCTGGCCGCCGTGCCCGGTACGACCAGTACTGTCTCCTGGTCGCCTCACAAGCCCATCTGGACACGCTATGAGGACACCGAGCGCCTGGAGAGGCTGCTCGCTATGATTGAGAGTAAGGGAGGGCGTACCTTCCTATCGTCAGCCGACGCGATGGACCGCGTTGCGCAGAAGGAACCGGTGGCATGATAGATATTACTGCCAGATTGCATAGCCGGGAGAATACCGCCCACTTCTCCTCGGCGGAACCCATAACTCACCCCGGCCACCAGAGCGAGAAAAGCTCAGGCGCTCTTGTGCTGGTGGTAGAGGACCACCCGGCCACGCAAAATGTGCTATCCTCTGTGTTAGATCTGCAAGGCTATCAGGTGGCCTGCGCCGCCAATGGACAGGAGGCGTTACTCTGGTTAGACGCAGCGCTCCAGATGGGACAACGCCCCGCGATTATTCTGCTGGATCTGTTTATGCCGGTGATGAATGGGGCGGATTTTCTGGCAGGGATGCGCGCGCGCTGGCCGGGCACGCTTCCTCTGCCCCCGGTGATTCTTTCCACCGTGGATCAGGGCAATCACGACGACCTGGCCTGCGCCGAGGTGTTGCCGAAGCCATTTCACATTCGCGACTTGCTGGCCAAGCTGAAACTGGTGCTGGAGCAAACCTATGGCGGAAACTACTCCGCTCAGGCGCAAACGTCGTGAGAAAGAAGACGAAAAGCAGATTGTCAAAATAAGAGGCATAGTATGAATGTACGCAGTCACTACGTGGCCACCGGTTATGTCTATGACCAGGGGGCCGCGCGTTTTTTACTGGTTCAACACCGCAAGCTGGGCAAATGGCTGGCGCCGGGCGGACATCTGGAAGCAGGTGAGGAGCCGCACCTGGGCGCCCTGCGCGAAGTGGAGGAGGAGATCGGCTGCCGGGGACGTATTCTGGATATGCCGGGCACGCCCCGGGTTGCCACGCCCACCGTGCCGCAATTGCCCACACCTTTCTGTGTACTGGCGGAAACCATCCCTGCCAGTCCGCGCGAGGAGGAACACATCCACATCGATTTTATCTATGTGGTTGAGATCGAGGCAGAGGCCGCTTTTCAAATGAGCGAGGCAGAGATCGAGCGCCTGCAATGGTTTACGCTGGCAGAAATTGAGCAGTTGGACACGTTTGAGAATGTACGGCAGGTCTGCCGGGCTATCAGCATGGCTTTGCCTCTACCCGGACCTTTCATATCGTCCGGGCGCAGCGCCCCTGAAATAGAGACAGCCTGAGCCATCCCTGGTGTTGACCAATCAGGGATGGCTCAGAGCGAGGTGCTAATCATCAACCAGCAAGAGCTGGGCGGTGATATGGTCGGTAATGAGAATGTTGGCCAGTTTGGCTTTGAGGGCTGCGCGGATAGAGGGCACGTAGGCGGGACTGCCACCGGCCAGCATGATCACTTTGATATTTCGCGTTTGAATGGTCTCACGGATGCGCGGAATTTCCAGACCCGAAAGGGCGTAAGGGAAGGGCTGCAACTCAGGACTCTCATTCAAGCATCTGCCGCTGGCATCAAAGACCCAGTGATTCATGTCCATTACCGGACGATTGGCGGCGATCATATCAACCTGCTCGCGCGTCAAAATGCCGCGTGTGACCATATCATCGTTGCCGTGAGGCGTCCAGAGGCCCATGACCATGACATTGGCGCGCGTCATCATATCATAGGCATCCCGCACAATGGGCAACTTGCGCGTCTGTTGCACCAGCTCCTGATTGGGCAAAAAGGCCGGGCAGGGGAACCAGAGATGGTTCGCTCCGTAGGCTTCGGCCAGGTCGTGGGCAATCAAATTGGCGTCTCCAGTGGTGGTGCGCGCCTCGACAAAGCCAATGGTCGCGACTACTTGCAGGTGAGGTAACACCCTGGCAGGCGCCATGTACTGCACCAGTGGTCGCATAAATGACTGACCGCCGGAAACGGCCAGAATATCGGAATCGGTCAGCAGTTGATCCAGATATTCGGCGGCGGCCCTGGCAATATTGGTGGTGACTTCATCCACATGCGAGTGCGATGGGATGGTATTCATGTTCTGGCCCGCGACCAGCACTAAATCTTCCAGACCCAGGCGAATGCGTACCTCGCGCTGGAGATTGCGCAAATAGCCCGTGTGCAGGTCTGGCACAATCGAAATACGGACAATCCCCTTGTCCCTGGCCTTCTGCAAAGCCTTACTGATGGTCTGACGAGAACAAAACTCCGCCTCTGCGATCTGCTCCTGGGAATTACCATCTTCGTAATAGGAGTAGGCAACCCTGCGTAAAAACCGCTCATCCGTCAGCAGCCTGGCTTCACTACCAGTGCTCTGCATGCTCTCTGGCATATGACTGTTTCTCTCCCCCCGTTGACACCGAACGGCCACATAATAAAAACGTACATACATTCACGAATGCAGCGGCGTCTGCACTTCCGGCGCTTTGTTTCTGTCTGGGAAAGGCCTGGTTTCGTCTCATCTGTACGCGCACGCTGCTACACGATATGCTAATTATATACAGTAGACAAACATGTTGTCAACGTTCGGCTTTTCCGTTCCATGCTGCTAATCTTGCGTCCCATTTCTCCTGTATTCTCCGAGCAAGGCGCCAGAACAATCTTGTGAATATCTGGTAGATTTTTTGCATTTGCTCCAATTCTGGCAAAAGCCCTCGGATGTATTGCATTTTCCATTTGTTACACTATACTTGATTCAAGATACCGGCATCGATTGAAGCGGCCTTTGTTGCGGGCCGCTCCTCATGCATTGCGCTGAACATTTATTTTCTCATATAGCAGGAAAATTAGCCATGATGGAATTCCGTTCTTACAAAAGCGGCGCCGCTTTTGCTCCCCCCCATCCAACTGCTTTCCGCCTGCTGGGCTCATCGCGTCCACTGGCGGGACCACATGACACGTACTGGATCGCCAGGGCGATCTGGATGGATGACCAGAGCGGGGACGAGGGCTTTCTGATCTACGCCGATCACCTCCATTACCTCTTTCTGGACGATGTGGAGGCGCGCACGGCCTCGCTGCTGATCAGTTCGCAGCAGCCCCAGGTGAGAAGGTCACGGGCCAGGGGCACACAGGCCTATGTCGCTCTTTCACGCTATCTGCGGCGCTTGCGCGCGCGGACCTTTGTCCAGACCCGGACGCTGCGATATTTCGCCAGTGTGCCTCTGCTGCTTCTGATCCTGCCAGCCCTGGCTCGCCTGGCCCTGGTGCTGCTGACGTTTTTCCTGTGCCTGGGACTCTCTACTCTGCTGTCCCCACATCTGCCCCTGGGCGCGGTGCTGGTGCTGCCGGTGGCGCTGGCGAGCTGGTGCTTCGGCTGGCGGGGATGTCTGTGGACCGCTGGCAGCGTGATGCTTGCGAGCGCGGCTGGCACCTGGCTGCAACCCGGTCACAGCGTCGAGAGCTTTCCCTGGCTGGCGTCCTTTATCCTGGGTTCGCTGAGCAGTCTTCTGATAGGACTGTTTATCGCGGCTCTGCGCCAGATCACAGATCGCTTGCTGGCTCAATGCGTTCACCTGGAGCAAGAGCAACTGACAGATCGGATGCAACCTCCATTCCGGCGTACATTTCAGCCATTGCTGGCGTTGAAGCCAGGGGAAAGCCAGTACAGGCTGGAAGAACTGGAAAACAGCGGGGAAGGCGTCTGGCTGGAGCGGCGCTATGGGAAAGGGGACGGCAGGAGATCGGCCACAGGCGCTGTCTTTACGGACAGATTGACCTGTTTGCCGGCCTGCGAGGATGAAGGACCGGAACACATGGAGGCGCTGGCTTCGGATTAGAAATGAGCGGCCTGGCCGCTCTCCCTGCCCGGCACAGGCCTTCGTGTTGTACACGCGGCCTGCCTGGTTTTGATGTGAGCATGTCCATTTTGGCGGGTGGACATGCTCATTAGCATAGTAATTGGTTGATGAAGTTCAGAGACTGGCGGGCGCTGGCCGGTTGACGGCATAGAGATGGAAATTCTGCCCCCACTGCTCAACGTCGCGCTCGTAGCGCATACCGATCTTTTCCGCCAGGTGAATGGAGGCCTGATTTTCGGGAGGAATCAGCGAAATCAGGCGCGGGAAGCCCAGTTGTTGAAAACCATAGTCTCTGAGCGCCGTGATGCCCTCCAGGGCCAGACCGTGCTGCCAGTACGGACGAGCCAGCACATAGCCCAGTTCAATCTCTGGCCGCTCCTCTACTTCCTGGTTCAACAGTCCACACTGCCCGATAAAGCGTTGATCGCTTTTCTGAATGGTTGCGAAAAACGAGTGTCCATAGATCTGATATTCCCTGATATAGCGGTTCAGTACCCGCTGCACCTCATCCCGGCTGCGCGGCCCGCCCAGGAAACGCATTACCTCAGGATCGGCATAGAGTACTGTCAGATCATCCAGGTCGTCGAGCGTCAATGGCCGGAACAGCAGGTGTTCCGTCTCTACCACAATGTTCATGTCTTGCCTCACAATAATAAAATAATTCCCCCTGCCCGCTCCTTTTCATATCCCGCCTCCATTATAAGCCTCTCTGATGATTGTGACAACAGCGCTATTTCTCTCAGGGTTTCTCAAAAGTCGTTTGCCACCGGCAGCGGCGAGAAGCAAGAGGAGAGAAAGAGGCGGGACACCCGCACCCGGCAGGGACGCTGCGCTCCCTGCACCCTCGCTGGTGATGGCCCTGGCTTGACTTGTGAGAAACCCTGTTCTCTCTATGTCCCTGCGCTTGAGCTTGCCACGGCTGCTATACTGGGGACAGCGTTGAACCTGAGCGCGCGCTGGTTCTTCCTCGCGCCGGCGTTCAACCACTGATCTTCCCCCTCTGCCATGCCGGTTTATCTGCGCAGGCTGCTGCCGATCTACGGCCAGAGCAGACCGGCAAACTGGCAGACTTTCCCCTTGCAGGAGGTTTCCCCGTGACTATTCCTCTTACCGCGAGCGGCGAGGTGGCCGCGTTCCACGATGTTGACCAGTTTCAGCCCGCGAAGACGCAGTTTGCCTGCGGCTTTTTCTCGTGCGCGCTGGTGAAAGCGATGGCGCCGGTTGGCCAGACGCCTTTACAGACGGTGGCCGAGATGATCGCCGAGGCCGAGCAATGGTACGCCCAGGATAACGGCGACGATGCGCTGAGCAATACCAATGGTATGACCTTGCAGGAGCTATATGATCTGATTGTGCAGATCGGCCTGCATTTTCAGGCGAGCAGTACGGAGGCGCCGGCCCTGCGTGCCTGGCTCAGACTGGGCTATCCGGTGATTGTGGCCGGCGAGGAAACGGGCTTTTACGATCTTGGCCTGGGCGATGTGGTGCCCTACCCCTGGACGCCAGGCGGCAGCCATATGCTTGTGCTGACGGGCGTGGCGGCGGACGGTAATTTTCTGGTGCGCGACCCGGCCAATGTCACCAGCCTGACCAATCCCAACGCGCTGCGCCCCGGCCCGCGCAAGTATGATGCGCAGCGCCTGCAATTGAGCAGCGCAACCGCCGTGGTCCCACCCTGGCGCCCTCGCCCGCCGGCTGGCTTTGATCCCACAGGCCGCGACTTTATCCCTGTCATTCCTGCCGGCTGGCTCGATGATGGCACAACCCTGACCGCGCCAAATGGACATCGCGTGGTGCTGGGCTTCCGCCGCTATGTGCTGACGCAAAGCTGGCAGGCGGACGATCTGCCGCTGCAAGAGGAGAATGGCCGCAGTCCGCTCGAAGTTAGCAATCCCTCGCTGGGATCGGGGACGCAGCAGATCTTTACCCGCACGATGCTGGAATGGACTCCCAAACGCGGCGTTTTTGTGGCCGGGATGGGTGCAGAATTGCTCCAGGCACGTGCGGACCTGGCCGCGCTGCAAAAGCAACTCGCCCGTCTGCAAGCTTCGGCCTCCTCGACCAACCAGGCGTAAACACGGCATGTAATGCGAGGATCGGCCAGAGGCGATGTCCTGGCCGATCTTCACTTACCAGTGAAACGCGCATTGGATCAGTTTTTTGCTCCTCACTGTGTCCTCCACGTGACTCTACGGAGAATTACCTATGCCCTCTCACGAAGATGCTTCTCAGTTCATCTCAGCCGAACCTTCTCCCTCTTCCCTCTCCGCCGCTGATGTGGTCCTGGAAGGCGGGGGAATGCGCGGCATTGCCCACGCAGGCGCTCTGAGCGTGGCCGAAGCCAGGGGCTATCGCTGGCAGCATTGCGCCGGTACCTCGGCGGGGGCGCTGGTCGCGGCGCTGCTGGCGGCTGGCTATAGCGCCGCAGAACTGCGCTCCCTGCTGACTCATCTCGACTTCGCGCGCTTCGCGCAGGACCGGGGATGGCGAGGCTGGCGGGGTGCGCAACTGGCCCGCCTGTTCCTCACCGGCGGTCTGCACACTGGCGCTTACCTGGAAGACTTTCTGCGCCTTCATTTGCGCGCGAAGGGCAAACGCACCTTCGGCGACCTGATCTGCCCGGGCCGGGAACACGAGCCCGCGCATTCTCCCTGGCGTTACCGCCTGGTGGTCATCGCGGCGGATATCACCAATGGCCGCATGCTGCGTTTACCCCAGGATATGCTGGCCTATGGTCAGCCCCCCGACGAACTGGATATCGCCCTGGCTGTACGCATGAGCGCCAGTATTCCGTTTTTCTACCAACCAGTCCTGCGCCGCGATCAACATGGACGACTCTACCGCGTGGTCGATGGCGGCCTGTTGAGCAACTTTCCCATCGGGATCTTCGATGTCGCGGGCGCGCCGACCTGTCCGACCTTTGGTCTGCGCCTGGTCGATGAGCCGTCCACCCCGGCGGGAAACACGTCGCCGCCGGCGCGGGAAAATCTCTGGCAGTTCAGCCAGGAGCTTCTCAACACCATGCTCACGGCCCATGACCGCCTGTACCTGGACGATCACGCCTATGTCCGTACCATCGCCATCCCGGTCAAGGGCATCAGCGGTACGCAGTTTGACCTCAGCCGCGCGCAAATCGAGCAGCTTTATCGCAGTGGCGAAAACGCGGCGGAAGACTTTTTCGCCACCTGGAATTTCCCGGCCTATGTGGCCGCGTATCGCTCGTCCGGCCTCTCCGGCAGCGGACACCAGCAGCGGCTTCACCTGGACATGCGCGGCTCGCCCTCCTGAGCTTCACGATGAAAAGCTGTGCGGTAATAGGCCATCTGCGTCGGCGCCTCTTCAACCCCAACCATGATGGTGCGCAAATTGGCCGTGTTATACGCGGCCAGGCCACGCAGCAACTCCTGACAAATATACTCGGCCAGCCGCTCAGCGGTCGAGTTGTCGATGGGCAGGGCGATGACATCCTCGCGCGGAAACACATAGCGCTTCGCGCCAAAAATGATCTCCCACCCATCATTCTGCTCTTTAAGCTGCAAATGCGGATTATGCAGCGGCAACAAAAAATGATGATTCAATCGACGGCAAATCTCGCGTGTCATCTGCTTGAGAAGTGTAAAATCGAAGACCAGTTTATCCTCGCCTAACGTCCCCTCCAGTTCCACCAGCACGCCGTAATTGTGCCCATGCAAACGCTCGCACTTGCCGCCAAAGGTAATAAAATGCGCGGAACTGAAACGCAGATAGCCGCCCTCCACCTTCACCTTGCGCCAATCTGTGGAATGTTCCATAACAAGCCATCCTCTCTTCGCCATATCTCTATAGGATAAATGCAGAGACAGGATAGCATTGAAAAAGCCGCAAGACAAGGGCAGCAAGCCGGCGGAGCAGCGTTACGCGACTGCCGCCGCCCTATCCCTTGCGGTCAGCCGGCTGACTGCTTTTCCCTTATACGATGTGTTTGCGTTTTGTAGCGGCTGCGCGTCGTCACAAAACGCAAACACATCAGTACAATTCGCGCGCCAAAGGCGCGCAGAGTGGGCTGCACGGACGGCCTTATGCGATGGTGACTGCCACAATTCCTGAGTAGGTGCCCACAAAAATCATCCTGCCCGAGATGGTAGGGGTGGCAAAGCGAGTACATGAGCCAACCGCGATGCTGGCTCGCGTGGCTCCGCTGGAGCTATTGAGCGCAAAAAGCACGCCCTGAGTATCCAGGGAGTAAACGGTATGGCCGCCGACTACCGGCGAACCCTGGAGCGAGCCAGACGCGTGCCAGCCCAACGTGATCCGGCCAGTTGAGGAGATGGTGATGGAGCGCAGGCCGCTGGTGCAGGGGACAAAGACCTGCGAGCCGATGGCCGCATCGCCGCCAAAGGCGCGGCACAGCGAGACAACCGAGGTCTGCCCGCCAACGCCTCCCAGGTGGCTGGCCTTGAGCACGTAGCCCAGACCCGACTTTCCGTCGGCGTAGATCCACCCATGCGCCAGCAGAATCGGCCCCGTCGACCCCAGGTCGGCATCGGTGGCGTTCTCCTGACGCCAGTTGACCGGCGCGAAGCCATCTTCCAGTTGCAAGGTAGAGGAAAGGCGCAACACCGAATCACTGTGATCCCAGCTGCCGCTGGTCTTCTCGCCATTGCCAACTGAAACGTAAAGATTGCCATTTTCATCGATTGAAGGACCAGGAGGCGTCCAGATACCACCCTCGCGCGGCGTGGGCACGCGGAAAGAGAGCAACGAGCCGGTACCATCGGTGCGCGCGGCGAGAACAGTGCCGCGATAATCGCCGCAATCGCCGGCCAGGCCTCCATAGGTGATATAGACCATATTTTTCCAGAGCGCGAGGGCGCCCCGTTGCTGATACGCCCGTGGGTTGACACCAGAAAGGTCGGCGGAGCGATGGATCTTGACCGCGCCGGTGGTCACGTCAAGGCCAAACAGCATATGCGCCGGGCCGCTGACTTCCGCGACGGCGAAGACCAGGCCAGTGGCGGGATCGTAGACCGGCGTGCCGGTGATGCCCAGCGGATCAATGTCGCCGCAGGGCAGCGTGGACTGCGGCACCGGCGTACCCACGTGGGTACGCCAGAGCTGCTTCCCGCTCTGACGGTCGAAGGCATAGAACGAATCGCCCTCTGTCGCGACGATCACGCGCCCGCCCACCACCAGCGGCTCCGCGTAAACCGCGCCATCCAGCGTCCGGCTCCAGGCTCTGGTCAGCTTTTGCGGATCAGGGGTGTCGGCAACATAGCCGGTACGGCTATTATTTTGATGATACGTGGTCCAGTCGGTCGCTGGATCAGTTGCAGGCGTGGGCGTGGACGTGGGAGTGACCGCCGTGGTTGGCGTGGGCGTGGAAATAGTCGGCGTCACGCTCGATGCTTTGCCCTGTTGAGCTGGCGTAGAACTGCATCCAGCCAGCAGCAAGGTCAACAGCAGAGAAATAACACAGCCCAGGGTTCTCGATCTTTTCAACATTTCCATAGTGCCTTTCTACCTGACTTTTTCGGTACACGCGTGTATCCTCTCTTGCGTGGCGAGCAGTTCCGGTCAACTGTTGTTCCGATCCGCTGCAGGATACTGAAACATTACTACGCAGAACACCCTGCTATTTTTGCTAACGTTCGTCGAATTGCCTAAAAGGTACCATTGATCCGATTTTCTCGATCTCTTCTCTCAAAACAGAACGCTTCGCCATCAAGAGAGCAGCAGCGAACATGAGTCCTCCCCCCTTTTTCTGAGGCGGCCTCAAGCGCTGGTGGCGCCCCGCCCCCCTCTTGTTTGGATGAGGTTTGGGG